>JBJEPA010000279.1:0-46145 GCA_051880995.1 Ruminococcus sp. | reverse complement strand
CCCTAAACTTTTGTAAATAGTAATACTATTATATATATAAAGAGGAGGCAAGTCAAAGAAATTTATTATTTTCAGAAAATTTTATAAAAGTATTGACTTTTAGCACTCGGGGTGCTAAAGTATTAATAGTGGTTAGCACTCAAAGATAACGAGTGCTAAATCAAGAAAACAAAGGAGGTTTGTGATGAGTCTTTCGGAAAGAAAAAAGAAAATACTCGCTTGTGTGGTTGAAAGCTACATTTCCGACGGCGAGGCGGTAGGCTCAAAAACCCTCCAGTCTTTCCTTGATTTCAGTGTTTCTTCCGCCACAATAAGGAACGAAATGGCAAACCTTGAAAACGAGGGGTATCTAATTCAGCCCCACACTTCCGCAGGAAGAATCCCGTCAGAAAGGGGTTATCGATTTTATATAGATAACCTGATGGAGAAAACTCCTGTTAATGAAAGGCTCAGACAGTATGCTGACCAATATTTAACACGAAGTGCAGATTCTCCCGAGGGGGTGCTTAAGGCGGCATCCTCATTGCTTACAGAGATTACTAATCTGCCGGCGGTTGCTACAACTCCTCCTTCACAGGATTCAAGAGTTCACAAGCTGAGGTTTGTACAAACAGGTAGGCATACAGGTATGGTTGTGCTGATTACATCAACAGGTATGGTAAAAAGCCAGCTTTTCCGCACAGAGTTTGTTATCACTCCTGATATGCTCAGGGTGTTTGACAGGGCGCTAAACGAAAGGTTTGAGGGCTTGCCACTTAAGGACATAACACAGGCGTTTATTCAGACAACAGCCCTTGGCTTTGGGGAACTTTCACTGTTTATGCCAAATGTACTTTTGGCAATAAGAGATGCAGCAAAGGATGCATCCAGGGTTTCTGTTGCTGAAAGCGGAATGACAAAGCTTCTGTTTGTCAACGACCTTGACATAATGGCGGCAAGGGATATACTTAAATTTTTAAGTGACCAGAACGATGTGTCTTCCCTTCTTACCTCGGTAAAGGGCACAAAGGTTTATCTTGGTGGAGAAAGCGGAAAGTATCAACTTGCCCAGGCCGGCATAGTTGTTTCCCGATATACCCTTGGCGGTGCTTTTGCAGGGGCTGTGGCGGTTATCGGACCTCAGAGAATGAACTACAAGGACATTGTTGCCAAAACAGAATATGTGGCAGAAAAATCCGGAGAATTAATTAATGAACTGCTTGAGGCAGGTTAGGAGATGACATAAATGGCTAAGGAAAATGCAAAGGAAAATACAAAGAAGAAAAATGCAGAGGAACAGTCAGAAGAGGAAGAAGTAAAGTCTGCCGAAACTGCTGAATCTGCTAAGGCTGAAGAAAAAGAGGAGGCTAAGGAGCCTTCAAAGGAAGAAAAGCTTGAAGAAGAACTGAAAAAGCAGAAAGAAAACTATATGCGACTTGCCGCAGAGTACGACAACTACCGCAAAAGAACACAGAATGAAAAGCTTGGCATCTATGATGACGCAACTGCAAAAGCGGTTGAACAGTTACTTCCAATGGCAGATGCACTTCAGATGGCTATGCAGAATGCAAAGGATGCCCCGGAGGAGTTCACAAAGGGTCTTGAGATGATTCAGAACCAGTTTAAGACTTCTATGGAAAAGTTAAAGGTTGAATCCTTTGGAGAAATCGGCGACGAGTTCGACCCAAATCTTCACAATGCAATTTCAAAGATTGACAGCGAGGAGTTGGGCGAAAATCAGCTTTCTGCAATTTATCAAAAGGGATTTAAGATTGGTGACAAAATAATCCGTCACGCAATGGTTCAGGTTGCAAACTGTGATTAATACTAATGTATAGTGAGTTAGTATAAAGCAGATTTTATATATAAAAAGATAAAAAAGAAAATAAAAATAGTTTTAGAAATATTTGGAGGTTTTTATTATGGCAAAGACAATAGGTATTGATTTAGGTACAACAAATTCATGTGTAGCAGTAATTGAGGGTGGCGAGCCGGTAGTTATTGCTAATGCTGAGGGTTCAAGAACAACCCCATCCGTAGTTGCATTCGGCAAGGACGGCGAAAGAATGGTTGGTCAGGTTGCTAAGCGCCAGGCTATCACAAATCCGGAAAAGACAATTTCTTCTATCAAGAGAGAAATGGGTACTTCATACAAGGTGACAATCGACGGCAAGGCTTACACTCCACAGGAGGTTTCTGCAATGATTCTTCAGAAGTTGAAGTCAGACGCAGAGGCTTATCTCGGTGAAAAGGTAACACAGGCTGTTATCACAGTTCCTGCTTACTTCACAGACGCACAGCGTCAGGCAACTAAGGACGCAGGTAAGATTGCAGGTCTTGATGTAAAGAGAATTATCAACGAGCCAACAGCCGCTGCACTCTCTTACGGTGTTGACAAGGAAAATGACCAGAAGGTTATGGTTTACGACCTTGGCGGTGGTACATTTGATGTAAGTATCATCGAAATGGGCGACGGAGTTCAAGAGGTTCTTGCAACAGCAGGTAACAACCGTCTTGGCGGCGACGACTTTGACCAGAGAATTATCAACTGGATGGTACAGGAATTCAAGACAGCAGAGGGTGTTGACCTTACATCTGACAAGATGGCTATGCAGAGATTAAAGGAAGCTGCTGAAAAGGCTAAGATTGAGCTTTCCGGTGTTACACAGGCAGCTATCAATCTTCCATTTATCACAGCAAATGCAACAGGTCCTAAGCACCTTGACTTAACACTTACAAGAGCAAAGTTTGACGAGCTTACAGCTGATCTTGTTGAATCCACAATGGGCCCTGTTAAACAGGCTCTCAACGATTCCGGCCTATCCATCAGCGAGATTGACAAGGTTCTTATGGTTGGTGGTTCTTCAAGAATCCCTGCTGTTCAGACAGCTGTTAAGAACCTCATTGGCAAAGACCCATTCAAGG
This sequence comes from Ruminococcus sp., assembly GCA_051880995.1. Lineage (GTDB taxonomy): Bacteria > Bacillota > Clostridia > Oscillospirales > Acutalibacteraceae > Ruminococcoides. The sequence goes on along the minus strand of JBJEPA010000279.1, from coordinate 43,241 downwards.
GCATCAACCCTGACGAATGTGTTGCTATCGGCGCTGCTATCCAGGCAGGTGTGCTTGGTGGCGAAGTTGATGGACTTCTCCTCCTTGATGTTACACCACTTTCACTTGGTGTTGAAACAATGGGTGGCGTAATGACAAAGATTATCGACAGAAATACAACAATCCCAACAAAGAAGAGCCAGATATTCTCCACTGCCGCTGACAACCAGACACAGGTTGAAATCAATGTTCTCCAGGGTGAAAGAGAATTTGCAAGAGATAACAAACAGCTTGGTCTGTTTGCACTAACAGGTATTGCTCCTGCAATGCGTGGTGTTCCACAGATTGAGGTTACATTCGATATTGACGCAAACGGTATCGTTAATGTATCTGCAAAGGATCTTGGCACAGGCGCTGAGCAGAAGATTACAATCAGCAACTCAACTTCTATGAGCAAGGACGATATTGACAAGGCTGTTAAAGAGGCTGAGCAGTTTGCCGCTGAGGATAAGAAGAGAAGAGAAGCTGTTGACGCTAAAAACGAAGCAGAAAATATGGCTTATCAGGCAGAAAAGCTTGTAAACGAAAATGGCGATAAGCTTCCAGAAGAGGATAAAACTGCTCTTAATACAAAGGCACAGGCGGTTAAGGATGCCTGCCAGAAGAACGACGCAGACTTGATTAAGGCTGCAAAGGAAGACTTGGAAAAGACACTTATGTCTGTTTCTCAAAAGCTGTATCAGCAGGCTGCTCCACAGGGTCAGCCACAGCCTGGTCCTGCTCCTGATATGGGAAGTGCTCCAAATCAGGGTGGAGATGACGGCAATGTTTACGATGCTGATTTCAAGGATGTAGATTAATCATATTATTCAGATCAAAGAAATCCTTAATAAAACCCCTAAGTCATTGGGCGGTAGTATTCTACCGCCCTTTGATGTGTGTTTTATGTTTGTGATATAAAATAGTACTTGAAAGTATAGATTTGTACAGTTATAATTAATTGGAACAAAGAAGATTAGTATAACTACAGAAATATGTACTCTCAAAATGAGGTGACTATAATGGCAGAAAAAAGAGATTACTATGAAGTACTGGGGCTGAACAAAGGTGCCTCAGAGGCAGATATAAAAAAGGCTTTCAGACAAAGTGCAAAAAAGTATCATCCGGACCTACATCCCGGTGATAAAGAGGCAGAGGCAAAGTTTAAAGAGGTAAACGAGGCTTACGAGGTTTTGTCCGACCCTGAAAAAAAGGCGAGATACGACCAGTTTGGCCATGCCGGTGTTGACCCTAACTTTGGTGCAGGCGGTCCCGGTGGAAGTCCTTTTGGTCAGGATATTGACCTTGGTGATATTTTCAATTCTGTATTCGGAGGTTTCGGAGGATTTGGCGGCGGAAGAAAAGCCAATCCAAATGCCCCAAGGCGAGGAACAGATGTTGAGGCAAATGTTTTTGTTACATTTGAAGAGGCTGCAAAGGGAGCAAAGAAAAGTGTACAGTACAAGGTGATTTCCACCTGCCCCGAATGTAACGGAACAGGTGCAGAAAAGGGTACTACACCAAAGACCTGTACATCCTGTGGCGGTACAGGTAGAGTTACAATAAACCAAAGAACTCCTTTTGGTGTTGTTCAAACTCAGAAAGCCTGTGACGCTTGTCACGGACAGGGCAAAATCGTAGAAAAGCCTTGCAGACATTGTGACGGTAAGGGAAGAATTAGAAAGAGCAAAACTGTTGATGTTACCATTCCTGCCGGCATTATGGATGAGCAGATTCTCAATGTGTCCGGTCACGGAAACAGCGGTATTAACGGAGGCCCTGCCGGAGATTTGCATGTGTATGTAAATGTTCGTCCTCACCCTGTGTTTGAAAGACGAGGGGACGATGTGTGGTGCGAAATGCCTATCACATTTGCACAGGCTACTTTGGGTGACGAGGTCACTGTGCCTACTCTTGACGGAAAGGTTAAGTACACAATCCACGAGGGCACACAGCCAAACGACATATTCAAGCTGAAGGGTAAGGGAATCCCTCACCTTAACGGCAGGGGAAGAGGCGACCAGTATGTAAAGGTTACCGTTGAAATCCCAAGAAACCTTAATAACAAGCAAAAAGAACTTATTAAGGAGCTTAAATCAATTACATCCGACAAGCATTACCAAAAGAGAAAGTCCTTTACGGATAAAATCAAGGATTTGTTTAAGGATTAAAACTAAAAGCAAAAGATAAAGGCAGTTCATTTTGAACTGCCTTTTTGTATAGTGATTAATTATTCTTTGCTTTCGATTTTGTTGTCCTCAGCCTTAAAGCTTTCTTCTCTTTTGATTCTTGCTCTTTGCTTGCTCCTTTTGTATCGGTATAGGATATTGGTTGCCCATTCTCTGTCAATAGTTAAAAAACCGTTGAGCTTTTTGTCCTTGTCGGCAATTTCGTCAACAATAGCAAGGCTTTTGCTGTAGATTTCAAGTCGCACCGACTGAATATATGGTTCTTTTTCAAGACCGATTAAGAAAGTAAAACCCATTGTGTTGCTCTCTCTGTCGTACATAGAAAGGTAACCTTCGGTAACCTCCCTTAGCTTTAGCTTTCTTGCAACGCTTTCGCTTATGGCAAGCTTGGTCATTTCAACAGCCATATCGTCAAGCCCGTTTTCAAAGATAAACAGCTTTTCCTTAAAGGTGTTAAAGTCAGGAGCAAGGCGCTTTCGTATGCCCCTCAGGTTCTTAAACTCCTCCTCCAGCTCGTTATCAGCTAGCTGAAAACGGTCAATCTCGGGTATTAGATAAATCATAAAGCGCTTTTTCATATCGTTGTACAAGAGGGGGTATGTAAGCCTTGCCTCATGGCCACAGCTGTGGCATCTCCAATGAAAAAGATTTTCTTCCAGAACCTCATTCCTGAGGTGCGGGTTGTTTGTGGCATTGATGCTGGTATATAGCTTACCCTCAGTTATTTCGTTGCATTTTGGGCAGATGATTTCTTTTATAACAGTTTTCTGCATATTGCCATCTCCTTTTACTAGGGCTTGTTTAATAAATAGCGAAATGAACAAAAAGCGAGAGATTTTTTCGCAAGACAAGGCATTTTTTCGATGGAATACTGGCGTATTTCGAGAAAAAATAACGCAGTATTGCGGAAAAATATCCGCTTTTCTGGGCGTTTTGTCATTTATTAAACAAGCCCTAATATCAATAATATATTAAATGAATTTTATTGGCAAGTAATTTTTGAAAATTTATTGATTTTACACTCTAAATCTGCAATAATATATTTATAGTAATTATTAAAAATAGAGGGAGGTTAATTATGACAGTTTTTGATAATATTATGGACGGTATCAGCTTTGCAAAGGAAAAGATTACAGACGCTGCCCAGTGTGTTGCTGATAAAAACCGAAAGAGCGCCCAGCTTAACCGTCTGAAAGGTGTTATGAAAAGAGAAAACGAAACTATTGCTAAGGCGTACCAGGCGTTGGGTAAGCTTTATTATGAGAAGATGACAGACGAAGAGAGAGAAGAGAATAAATTTTTCTGTCAGATTGTAGAAAATAGCAGTAGTCGTATGGAAAAGGCTCATCTGCGTTATGTGGAGATTATGAACGGAAAACAGAGTGACGAAGTGAAAGAAGAAATGTCACAGGAGGATTTTGACGATATAACAGTTGCCTGCTCCAACGAAAGCAAGTATGAAAAAACCGAAGAACCTGAAGAAAATGGTGGCAATGCAGAGGATGAGAAGGCTTCTGATGATAAGCCGGCAGAGGACAATCAGGAGGAAATTTCCGAAGTGGCGGAAGAGGATTTGTTCTGATACATATCTTTTGCGTTAAGAAAATTTAAGGAAACACTGAATAAATCACAATTAAAATTCACCAGGGACGGAACTTTTATTTTCCGTCCTTTGTTTTTGGGTATAAAATACCTTTCTGTGGGAAAATTAATATCATCAAAGAAAAGAGGGATGGTATGGATTATCTCAAGGCATTTGTGGTCGGAGGTCTGATATGTGTTTTGGGTCAGATATTCATTGATAAAACAAAGCTCACCCCTGCAAGGATACTTACTTCTCTGGTTGTTATAGGTGTTATTTTGGGAGCTGTAGGGGTTTATGAGCCTTTTGTAGAGTTTGCCGGCGCCGGTGCAACTGTGCCTTTGTCGGGTTTTGGATATAATCTGTACAAGGGGATTAAAACAGCAATAGCCAAGGACGGTTGGCTGGGTATTTTTACGGGAGGTCTTACCTCTTGCAGTGCAGGTATTGCCGCCGCAATTTTCTTTGGACTTCTGGCAGGTCTTTTTGGAAAACCAAAGGAAAAGAAGTAGCATGTATTGTAAATGCTGAAAATATAGGAAAAATGCTTGATTTTTATAGTATAGTGTGCTATTATAATATAAGTTAATATCCTATGGTAGAGGAGTGGTCATACGACCGCTCCTTTATTATTGTAAAGGAGCGATATTATGGCTAACAAAAAAGGAGGCTCAACGGTAAGTGCGGTATGGGAAATTGCAAAGCCTATTGCCGACGAGCTGGGGCTGAGTCTTTGGGATATTCGTTATCTCAAAGAGGGTGCACTGTGGTACCTGAGAGTCATCATTGACAAAGAGGGCGGAGTCGGCATTACCGATTGCGAAAATATGTCAAGAGCCCTTGATGGGCCTTTGGATGAAAAAGAACCCTGCAAGGAGCAGTATATCCTTGAGGTAAGTTCCCCCGGTGTGGAAAGGGAGCTGGTTCGTGAGGAGCATTTTCAGCAGTTTTTAGGTGCTGATGTAATGGTTAAGATGATTCGTCCCATAGAGGGCATCGGCAAGGAGTTTAAAGGTGTTTTAAAGTCCGCCGACAAACAAACAGCAACAATTACCGACCACAGCGGAGAAAATGAAGTAACAATCAACAAAAAGGACGCTGTGTATATTAAATTAGATGATTTTGATTTTTAAGGAAAGGATATGATTTTGGAATGGATAACAAAGAAATTTTTGAAGCGTTGAGGCTTTTGGAAACAGAAAAGGGAATTTCTATGGAAGCAATGATTGCTCAGATTTCGAAGGCAATCGTAATTGCCTGCAAGAATAACTTTGGAGGCAATGAAAATGTTGACATTGACATTAACCCAGACAAGAACACCTTTGATGTTAAGATTAACAAAGAGGTTGTTGAAGAGGTATTTGACCCTGACTACGAAATAAGCCTTGAGGACGCTCAAAAGATTAACAAGGACGCACAAATCGGCGAAAATGTCGGCATTGCTCTTGACCCTAAAAATCTGGGCAGAATTGCAGTGCAGACTGCACGTTCCGTAATCCGCCAGGGAATCCGTGACGGCGAAAAGGGACAGATGCTTGCAGAGTTCCAGTCAAGACAGCAGGAGCTTGTAACAGCAACTGTTGAAAGAATCGACCCGGTTTCCGGTGCGGCAACCATCAAAATCGGCAAGGCAGAAACTATTTTGCCAAAGTCCGAGCAGGTTGGCGAAGAGGTACTTAAAGAGGGCGACCATGTTAAGGTTTACATTGTAGATGTTAAAAACGGCGACAGAGGTCCAAGGGCTATTATCTCCAGAACACACCCTGACTTTGTAAAGAGATTGTTTGAAACAGAAGTTCCTGAAATCTTTGACGGTGTTGTTGAGATTAAGTCAGTTTCAAGAGAAGCAGGTTCCAGAACAAAGATGGCTGTTTACAGCAAGGATACAACAGTTGACCCTGTTGGTGCTTGTATCGGCACAAAAGGTGCAAGGGTAAACACCATTGTTGAAGAGCTTGGCGGAGAAAAGATTGACATTGTAGAGTGGTCCGAGGACCCAACAAAGTTTGTTGCAGAGGCGCTTTCTCCGGCAACTGTTGTAAAGGTTACAGTAGAGGACGAAGAGGCAAAGTCCTGCAAGGTTACTGTTCCTGATAATCAGCTTTCACTTGCCATTGGCAACAAGGGTCAGAACGCAAGACTTGCCGCAAAACTTACAGGCTGGAAGATTGACATCAGACCTGAAAGCGGTTTTTACGGCGAAGACGAACAGGATGAAGAATAAAACATAAAATCACTTGCAAGTATAAGGATAAATTAATTTTAATACAATGAAGGGAGGAATACTGTGAAAACAAAAAAAGTTCCTATGAGAAAATGTTCGGGATGTATGAATATGTTCCCTAAAAAGGAGCTTGTCAGGGTGGTAAAGGCACCGGACAAAAAGGACGAGAACGGCAATGTAGTGGAAAAGGGAAGTGTGTCCCTTGACCTTACATCAAAAAAGCCGGGCAGAGGGGCATATGTTTGCAAGAAAAAGGAATGTCTAAAAAAAGCCCGAAAGGCAAAAAGAATAGAGCGTTCTCTTGAAACAGAGATTCCTTCTGAGGTGTATGACCAGATGGAAAGGGAGCTTGAAGATGAATGACAGACTCCTTTCCCTTTTGGGATTATGCAGACGAGCAGGAAAAATTGTAATTGGTGCAGACCCTGTAATAGATTCTGTGCTTAAAGGAAAATCTCACCTTGTGCTAATGGCAAAGGACTTTTCTAAAAACAGCAAAAAAAGCATTGTAAGCGCTTGCAATGATAGCAATATTAAGGCGGAAGTGATTGCGAGGACAAAAGAAGAGCTTGGTTTTGCCCTTGGAAAGTATTGTGCAGTTGTAAGCATAACGGACAAAGGTTTTTCTGATAAAATTCAGGAGCTTATCCTGAAAGAACAAGAACAGGAGGAATGACACTATGATGATTAAATATAAGGTTAACGAGGTTGCCAAGGATTTGGGCGTTAGCGGAAAAAAGATAGTAGAGGTGCTTGACAAGTATTGCGGTGTTCAGGCAAAGACAACAACAGCCCTTGATGAAAACCAGCTTGATGTGGTATTTGACTTTTTCACACAGGAGGCAAAGCTTGAAAACCTTGACAGCTACTTTGCCAAGAGAAATGCTGGCATAGAAGCAGCCGAAGCAAAGAAAGAGGAAGAAAAGAAAAAGAGAAAAGAAGAGCTTAAAAAGCAAAAGGCTCAGCAGGCTCAGAAGCAGGGCAAGGCTCCTGTACCTGAAAAGAAGCAGGAGGCTCCAAAGAAGAAGGAGAGCCGTGTTATAGATACATCAGCTGTTGTTGTTAATGTTGATAAATACAACGAAAAGTACGACAATATGGCTGACTCCGGAATGAACAGAAGCGACAGAAACAGAAGCCAGGTTAAAAAGCAGAAGATTAACCAACGTTCACAGCAAAGGAAGAAACGCCAAGGCAGAAGGGAAACAGAGCAGGAGCGTCTTAAGAGAATTGCAGCAGAGAGAAAGGCAAAGCCGATTACTGTTCAGATTCCGGACGAAATAGTTGTTCAGGAGCTTGCGTCCAGACTAAAGGCTACTGTTGCCGAGGTTGTTAAAAAGGCGTTTATGATGGGTACTATGGTTACAGCTACTGACACTATCGATTTTGACACAGCCTCCCTCATTGCAATGGAATTCCACGCAAAGGTTGAAAAAGAAGTTGTTGTCACTATCGAAGAACAGATTATTGACGACACAGAAGATAATGATGAGAACTTGGTTAGCAGAGCACCTGTTGTAGTTGTTATGGGTCATGTTGACCACGGTAAAACTTCTATCCTTGATGTTATCCGCCACGCAAATGTTACAGCATCCGAAGCCGGCGGTATCACACAGCACATTGGTGCTTACAGAGTACAGGTTAACGGACAGGACATAACATTCCTTGACACACCCGGTCACGAAGCATTTACAACAATGCGTGCCCGTGGTGCACAGGCAACAGATATTGCTATCCTTGTTGTTGCCGCTGACGACGGTATTATGCCACAGACTGTTGAGGCTATCAACCACGCAAAGGCTGCGGGAGTTTCCGTAGTTGTTGCAATTAACAAGATGGATAAGCCGGGTGCTAATCCGGAGGCTGTTAAGCAGCAGCTTACAGAGTATGAGCTTGTTCCTGAGGAATGGGGCGGAGATACACCTTGTATCCCTGTTTCAGCCAAGACTAAGGAGGGAATCACAGACCTTCTTGAAATGGTGCTTTTGATTGCAGATATGAAAGAGCTTAAAGCTAACCCTGACCGTCAGGCAAAGGGTTGTGTAATTGAGGCTCGTCTTGATAAGGGCAGAGGTCCTGTTGCGACTGTTCTTGTTCAGAACGGTACTCTTCACAAGGGTGACATTGTTGTTGCCGGTACAGCTGTGGGTAGAGTTCGTGCAATGACAAACGACAAGGGTATGTCCGTTAAAGAGGCTGGCCCGTCTGTTCCTGTTGAAATCACAGGTCTTGCCGAGGTTCCACAGGGCGGAGATATTTTCAACGCAGTTACCAACGAAAGACTAGCAAGAGAGCTTGTTGAGCAGAGAAAGACAAAGCAAAAGGAAGAACTGTTTAACTCCAGAACAAAGGTTACTCTTGACAACCTGTTTGACCAGATGAAGCAGGGCGAAATGCAGGAACTTCAGATTATTGTTAAGGCTGATGTTCAGGGCTCTGTTGAGGCTGTTCGCCAGTCCCTTGAAAAGCTGACTAACGACGAGGTAAGGGTTAATGTTATCCACGGCGGTGTTGGTGCTATCAACGAAAGTGACGTTATGCTGGCAAACGCAAGTAACGCTATCATTGTAGGATTTAATGTTCGTCCCGACGCAACAGCCCTTGCAAACGCCGAAAGGGAATCTGTTGACATTCGTCTTTACAGTATTATCTACAACTGTATTGAGGAGATTGAAGCCGCTATGAAGGGTATGCTTGCTCCTAAGACAAGAGAGGTTGTAATCGGTAATGCCGAAATCCGTAACATCATTCGTATTAAGAGTGTTGGTGTTGTTGCAGGTTCTTATGTCAAGAACGGTGTTATCAAGAGAAATGCACAGGTTCGTGTAATCCGTGACGGTGTTGTTATTGCCGACGATACTATCGCATCACTCCAGAGATTTAAAGATGCTGTTAAGGAAGTACACGAAAACTACGAATGTGGTATCTGCCTTGAAAGATTTAACGACCTTCGTGAGGGAGATATTTTCGAAGGGTATGAAATTCAGGAGTACAGAGAAGACTAATATTGTTTAAGTATTTATGAGTTAGGGCGATTTTATAAACCCTAACTCACAACTTGTTTATTATATAGAGGAAGTTATTATGTCAGGACACAGAATTGACAGAACAACAGAAGATATCAAGAGAGAGCTGACCGCCATTTTTAAAATGGTTAAAGACCCCCGTGTTGCCGACTGCTTTATTTCCATTATCCGTGTTGAGGTTACTAACGACCTTAGCTACTGCACAGTATATTTCAGTGTAATAGAGGGTATGGAAAGGGCAAAAGAGGCACTAAAGGGGCTAAAATCGGCATCCGGCTTTATTCGCCGTGAGCTTGGCCACAGACTGCACCTGCGTCACACACCGGAGCTTATTTTCAAGGCAACGGACAGCGTGGAGTACAGTGCCAACATAAGCCGTATTTTAAATGAGCTTGATATTAAAAGGGATGATAGTGATGATGACGCTGAGTGATGTTGCAAAGGCTTTAAAGTCACAGGACAATATTGAAATTCTCACCCATCACTATCCCGACGGAGATACCCTTGGCTCTGCCTACGGACTTTGCATAGCTTTGCAAAATATGGGCAAGAATGCAAGGGTTGTACTTAGCGGTTCCTGCGCAAGGAAGTTTTCTTACCTCCTTGACGGTGTTAAGGAATGTTCCTTTGAACCAAAGTTTATAATGTCGGTGGATGTAGCGGCAAAGTCCCTTTTGGGGGAGAATGAGGAGCTTTACAGCGACAAAATAGACTTGTGCATTGACCACCACGGAAGTAACACCTTGGATGTTAATGACAGCTATATTGACGACACAGCCGCCGCAACAGCAGAGATTATCTTTGATTTGATAAATGTAATGGGTGAAAAGATTACACCCCAAATTGCAAACTGCCTTTACACCGGTGTAAGCACAGACACAGGGTGCTTTATGTACACCAACACCACATCAAAAACCCACAAAATTGCAGGTGAATTAATTGACCTTGGGGCAGATTTTGGGGAGATAAACCGCAAAATGTTTGAAACAAAAACCAAGGAAAAAATTGCCCTTGAAAGAATGGTTTACGATACCCTTGACTTTTACTGCGACGGTAAACTTGCAATTATTTACACAACTATTGCTATGCAGGATAAGCTTAACCTTGGTGACGACGAAATGGAGGGTCTTGCCTCTATTCCTCGTCAGATTGAGGGTGTAAAAATGGGAATCACCATTAGAGAAAAGAAGAACAGAGATTTTAAAATCTCCGTCAGGACAAATGGTGACACAGACGCCTGTGAATTTTGCAAGAAATTTGGCGGCGGCGGTCACAAGGCGGCTTCGGGCTGTTCTATTCAGGGCGATCTTATCACAGTAAAGCAAACCCTGATTGCCGCCGCAAAAGAGATACTAATATGAACGGTGTTTTAGTAATTAACAAGCCTATGGACTTCACCTCCTTTGATGTGGTTGCCATTATGCGACGGGTGACAGGTGAGAGGAAAATCGGTCATCTCGGTACCCTTGACCCAAACGCCACAGGGGTTTTGCCCCTTGTTTTGGGCAACGCAACAAAGGCACAGGATTTGGTGGTAAACCACGACAAAGAGTATGTTGCAACTTTCAGGCTTGGCGTAAAAACAGACACCTTGGATATTTGGGGAGAGGTTATAAAGAAAGAAAAAACCTCGTTTACAAAAGAGGATATTTTAAACATTCTCCCAAAGTTTACAGGTGAGATACAGCAGTTACCTCCAATGTTTTCCGCAGTTAAGGTTGACGGAAAAAGGCTTTACGACCTTGCCCGTGACGGCAAGGAAGTTGAGAGAAAAACTCGTCCTGTTACTATTTATCACCTTAGCCTTACGGATTTTGACGAAGAAAGCCAAAGCGGTACTCTTAAAATAAAGTGCAGTAAGGGAACATATGTGAGAACGCTGATTGATGACATAGGCAATGCCCTTGGCACCTTTGGTGTTATGACTTCACTTGTGAGGACAAATGCTTGCGGATATTCTATTGATGATGCTATTCCCCTGGAAAAAGCAAGAGAAATGACCGACTTTCAGGATTACATCAAGGATACCGAAAGTCTGTTTATGACCTACGGTTATGTTAAGGTGACTTCCCCCCAGGCAAAGCGTTTTCAAAACGGTGGGGCACTTGACAAGAACAGAACATATCTTGCAAAGCTAAATCCCAATGAGGGTGCAATCCTTAGAGTTAAGGACGACCAAAACAAATTTTTAGGTCTTGGTATTATTAAGGGCGAAGAGCTGAAAATTTATAAGCTGTTTGCGGTAAATCAGTAAAATATGATAGAGCTAAAAAGGGAGTCAAGCACTCCCTTTTATCATTAGGGTAACCCGCCCTGTCATTCTGCCCTCCCTCCTGTCATTCCGAGGGAGAGTAGCGACCGAGGAATCTAAAAGGAAAGCAGTGTGCCTACAACGATACTAATAGGTAAGTGGTAAAGGCAGGGGATTCCTCGACAAGCTCGGAATGACATAGTGGGGTAGTTTGGAAAGACCGAGGGCAGTTATGATTATAATAAAAATCAAGTAAAAAAATTTCCTTAATATTCAACTACCACTCACATTTTTATGATATAATAATTCAAAAGAATTAGAATTATAAAAAGGAAGATGAAAAATGAAAAGAATATTACCAATTATTATAGCCTTAATCCTCTTAGCTTGTCTTGTGGGATGTGAAAGTTCAGACGGCAGTAGTGAAACAACAAATAATGGAACTGTTGTGGTGACTCAACCATCATCAACCTCCGTTGTTGAAAATACATCGACTGCTTCATCAAACCCTGCGGCGTATATTTATGACGGAACAGGTGACGCAAAAGGAGCAAAAATTGCAACAGTTAAGTGGAACGAAAGTGATAAAATTCAGATTATAAACGATATGCTTCATAGCGACAGTGTTATCAGCAACAACAAAAAGGACAAAGAAGATACATCTAAGGCAGACAAGGTTTACTGCTTTGAGTTGATAAACAAGGGTGCTGACAACAATATCTTTTATGTTTACCTCATTGACGACAAGGTTTACCTTTACAGCGATGAATTTGCAAGCTCACTTAACACATTTATCAACGGATATGCTGACAAAACAACAGCAGAGCAGATTGAAAGTCTGGTTAAGTAACACAATATGAAAAAAGCTCCCCGTTTGGGGAGCTTTAATTTTGTAATGATTACTTTACTTCTGTAATAGTGTAATTGGATTTGTATGAATCCTTAAAATACTTTTGGGCGTCTGATACTGTCTTATGTACAGAGGTACTGCAATACATATCATAGTCGTAAACCTGTACCAACTTGTTGTCAGAAACCATCAAGTATCCTCCGGAAATGTATCCAAGGTAATAGGCCGTGACTTTCTTTACAGCACCCTTTTTAACCTTTGAACTATAGCTTGGGTCAACCATCTTAACGGTAAATGTACGGGAGTAAATCTGAGCGTAATTACAAGATTTCTTTCCGTAATTGTCATCTGTATATCCGTATAGAGTTTTTTCAAGCTTAAAGTCAGTAACCTTATTGATTTTCAAATCGGAATATACATAGTTTTCATCCTTAATACCAAAGGAGTAACCCTCGTCGTCATCTCCAACCTCTGCCTCATAATCCTCCTTGAGTTCATCAAGAATAGCCTTTGTTGGAACGGTGCTGTCAACGGAGCTGCTAAGCTTTTCAGGAATTTCGCCCAGCCCCTCAACTGTGATTTCCTTTGTTGCAGATTCGCCGTTTTCGCTGTCTTTGAGAATATAGTCCTCATCGTAAAGTGAAGCGGTAATAGTTATCTTGTCACCGTTTTTAAGGTCATAGTTTGGTTCTGCTGTGTAGTAGATTGTATATTCGCTGTCATCCTGGCGTTCAAGACTAATTGTTCCTTCTCCGTCAAGACCATGGTAGGTGATTGATAAATTAGAACTGTCAAATGGGTCAACAACTTCCTTTTCTTCCAGCCCCTTTACCTTTGTTTCAAATTCGTCAGCAACAAATGTAACATCGTACTTATCCAGCTTTTCCTCGTTATATTTTGCCTTAACCTTAATGGTATCACCATTTGAAAGATTTCCGTTTTCGCCCTTAACAAGTTTGAGTTCAACACATTCAAGTGCCTTGTTAAGATTTCTTAAGGATTTAATTTCTTCGGTGTACTCATCGTATTTGTTGTCGTCCTCATCAAGTCTTGCTTCTTTTCTTTTTTCCTTAAGGTCGTCATACTTTGTTTCGTAATCCTCAAGCTTAGGCTGTTCCTCTAAAGTGGCAAAACCACTGAAACCCTCGTAAGATAGGTACTTAGAAAGGTCAACCTCCTGCTTCTTTGTACAACCTGTTGTAAAGACCAAAGAAGAAAGCACAACTGTCGCAATGATAATAAGACTTGTTATTCTTTTCATAGCTCTTCCTCCCCAAAAATTGAAAAATCTATTTATCAAGTATTGAATTGATTAATCCGCCCTTTGAAATTATGTTCTGGATAAACTCAGGGAATGGCTCTGCCTGATAGGTTTTGCCTGTTGTTTCGTCTGTGATAACACCTGTGTCAAAGTTTACGGAAACTGTGTCGCCGGACTTAATTTGCTTAGCTGCCTCGTCACATTCAAGAATCGGCAAACCGATATTAATAGCATTTCTGTAAAAAATTCTTGCAAAGGTTGAGGCGATAACACAGCTTACACCTGATGCCTTAATTGCGATTGGTGCATGCTCACGGGATGAACCGCAACCAAAGTTCTTTTCGGCAACAATGATGTCGCCTTTCTTTACATTCTTTACAAAGTCCTTGTCGATGTCCTCCATACAGTGGGCGGCAAGCTCGCTGTGTGAGGATGTGTTAAGGTATCTTGCAGGAATGATAACATCTGTGTCAACATTATCTCCGTATTTATGTACTACGCCATGTGCATTCATATTATTTCCTCCTTATCAAAGCTTTTCAGGGTCGGTGATGTAACCCTTGACAGCAGATGCCGCAGCAACTGCAGGGGATGCAAGGTAAACCTCGCTGTCGATATGACCCATTCTGCCAACAAAGTTTCTGTTTGTTGTGGAAATTGCCTTTTCTCCTGCAGCCAGAATACCCATATGACCGCCAAGGCAAGGTCCACAGGTAGGAGTGGAAACAACAGCACCGGCATCGATGAATATGTCAAACAGACCCTCGTGCATAGCGTCCTTCCAGATCTGCTGAGTGCCTGGGAAGATAATACATCTTACACCCTTTGCAATCTTTTTGCCCTTTAGCACCTTTGCGGCTGCTCTAAGGTCAGAAAGTCTGCCGTTTGTACAGGAGCCGATAACGCACTGGTCAATCTTAACCTCTTTTTCGCCGATTTCGTCAACAGTTCTTGTGTTTTCAGGAAGATGTGGGAAAGCAACTGTTGGACGGAGGGTGGAAAGGTCGATTACATATGTTTCGTCATACTGAGCGTCCTCGTCAGCTGTGTATTCCACAGGCTCACCCTGGAAACGGCCATTGCAGTATTCCCTTGTAATATCATCAACAGGGAAAATGCCGTTTTTGCCGCCTGCCTCAATAGCCATATTAGCAATGCAAAGTCTGTCGTCCATATTGAGGTACTTAATGCCCTCACCGCAAAATTCCATTGATTTGTAGAGAGCGCCGTCAACGCCAATCATACCGATGATGTGGAGGATAACATCCTTACCGCTTACATAACCCTGTGGCTTGCCCACAAGCTCAAACTTGATTGCTGATGGCACCTTAAACCAAGCCTTACCGGAAATCATACCGGCACACATATCTGTTGAGCCGACACCTGTGGAAAATGCACCAAGTGCACCGTATGTACAGGTGTGGGAGTCGGCACCTATGCACAGAGAGCCGGGACCTACAAGTCCGATTTCCGGCAGAAGTGCGTGTTCAATGCCCATCTGACCTACATCACGATAATTCTTAATGTCATATTTGTCAGCAAACTGACGAGAAATCTTCACCTGCTCAGCAGCCTTGATGTCCTTGTTAGGGGTGAAGTGATCCATAATCATTGCAATCTTTGTGTTGTCAAATACGGAGTCAGCACCGTTTTCTTCAAAAACATCTATAGCAACAGGACAGGTAACGTCGTTTCCAAGTACCAGGTCCAGGTTTGCCTCAATAAGCTGTCCGGTTTTAACCTCAGGAAGTCCTGCGTGTGCCGCAAGGATCTTCTGAGTCATAGTCATACCCATTTTAGTCATTCCTTTCAAAATCATTTGGATGTAAAAGATATTTTGCAACACCCTAAAATACCACATTATAATTTTACCATTTTTACTCTGTAAGTTCAAGTGCCCCAAGTGCCAATATTACTGGACTAAAGCCAGTAGTTTTAGTTATTTTGTAAACAATATAGTTATAGAAAAACACAACCGGACAATAAAATTGCCCGGTTGTTGTATGTTGTCCTACTGACAACTTAAATTATTAATTTTAAATTACTTTACGTGCCAGAGATCCTTTGCATACTGGAGGATTGTTCTGTCTGATGAGAACATACCTGCGTTTGCAATGTTCATTAAGCACTTCTTGCCGAATGCTGTTCTGTCCTGATAGTCCTTGTTGCACTGAATCTTTGTGTCAACATAGTCCTTAAGGTCAAGGAGCAGGAAGTAGTGATCCGGGTCGTGCCATGTTGTACCGTTGAGGATACCTGTGTAAAGCTCTGCAAATGAACCCTCGCCAACTGCACCGCCATCAGAGAATGTTCCGTCAACAAGTGTGTCGAGAACAGCCTTGATTTCTGGGTCGTTGTCGTAGATTTCTCTTGGGTTGTAGCTCTTTTCAGCCTTGAGCTTGTCAATCTCTTCAACTCTTGCGCCGAAGATGTACTCGTTTTCAATGCCTGCCTGCTGAGCAATTTCAACATTAGCACCGTCGTAAGTACCAAGGGTTACAGCACCGTTCAGCATGAACTTCATATTACCTGTACCGGAAGCCTCTGTACCTGCTGTGGAAATCTGCTCGGAAACATCAGCAGCAACAACAATCTTCTCTGCATAGGAAACATTGTAGTTCTGAACAAAGTGAACCATAAGCTTATCCTTTGTATCAGGGTCGTTGTTTACAAGCTTAGCGATTTCGTTGATGTATTTGATGATAGCCTTTGCTCTTGCATAACCGGGAGCTGCCTTTGCACCGAAGATGAAGGCTGTTGGATGCCAATCCTTTAGCTCACCCTTCTTAAGCTTGTTGTAAATCATTAAGATGGAGAAAGCGTTAAGAAGCTGTCTCTTGTATTCGTGAAGTCTCTTAACCTGAATATCAAAGATGAATGTTGGGTCGATTTCAACACCCTCTGTTTCCTTGATGTACTTAGCAAGCTGAGTTTTCTTCTTCTTCTTAATTGTATTGAATGCACGAACTGTCTTAGCGTCAAGATTCTCTTCAAGACCCTTGAGGAGGGAGAGGTCCTTAATCCAACCGTCGCCAACTCTCTCTGTGATGAAGTCAGCAAGCTCTGGGTTACAAAGACCAAGCCATCTTCTCTGTGTGATACCGTTTGTCTTGTTCTGGAATCTCTCAGGATAAAGCTCATACCATTCCTTAAGAACATCGTCCTTGAGGATTTCTGTATGAATCCAAGCAACGCCGTTAACATATGAGCCTACATAACAAGCCAGTCTTGCCATATGAACAAGGTCACCGTCGATGATAGCCATCTTCTTTGCAAACTGTGCGTCGCTTACACCCTTGGAGTGTAAATCGTTATATTCGTGAATAGCGATTCTCTCGATAATTGTAAGAATCTCAGGGAGGATTTCTCTGATGAGGTTCTTGTTCCACTTTTCAAGAGCTTCGCCTAAAACTGTGTGGTTAGTATAAGCAAATGTCTTCTGTGCAATCTTAAGTGCTTCGTCAAAGCCTACACCCTCAAGACCGAGAAGTCTGATAAGCTCTGGGATAGAGATAACAGGGTGAGTATCGTTGAGCTGAATTGCAGCGTGGTCAGCAAACTTGCTGAAGTCGTTGCCGTACTTTGACTTGTATCTCTTGATGATGTCCTGAAGAGATGCGGAGCAGAAGAAATACTGCTGCTTAAGACGGAGGAGCTTACCCTCGTGGGTGTTGTCGTTAGGATAGAGAACCTGAGAAATGTTCTCAGCGTCGTTCTTAGCCTTAACAGCCTCGTCGTAATGGGAAGCGTTGAAAGCAAGGAAGTCAAATTCTTCAACAGCCTCTGCCTGCCACAGACGAAGTGTGTTGATGCTCTTTCCGCCGTAGCCGATAACAGCCATATCATAAGGAACAGCCTTAACTGTCTGACCCTGGAAGTGAACTTCAACAGCGTCTTCCTCACGGCGAATACACCATGGGTCTTCAAATCTCTGCCAGTTGTCAGCAACTTCTACCTGATAACCGTCTTCGATAAGCTGTTTGAACAGACCATACTTGTAGCGGATTCCATAACCGTCAAGAGGAACTTCCTGTGTAGCTGCAGAATCAAGGAAGCAAGCTGCAAGTCTGCCAAGACCGCCGTTACCCAAAGCAGCGTCGTCAATATCTTCAAATACGTTGATGTCAACGCCCTTTGACTTAAGGAGCTTCTTTGTTGTGTCAAGAATACCCATGCAGTAAAGGTTGTTGTACATCATTCTACCCATAAGGAATTCAGCGGAGAAGTAGTATGCTCTTCTCTTGGAAGCATGCTTCTTCTTGCACTTTTCCCACTCAGGAGCGATTTCGCCCATCATAGCTTTACCAAGGCAAAGGTGAAGCTCAGAAGGAGAAAGCTCTTTAAGAGTTTTACAGTAGTCGTTTTTTGCGGTTAATTCAAGATTTTCAATAATGCTCATTTTAATTTTCCTCCAGTCTTGAACTGCTGATTACCATTTCCTTAAGTCGGTCTGCCAGTTCATCTGTTAAAGTGGTGCTGTCAATTCTCCAAACCCAGTTACCGCCAAGAGTGGACGGAACGTTCATTCGTGCCTCTGTGCCAAGGCCGAGAATATCCTGCATCTGAATGATAGCTGTGTCGGCAACACTGTTGTAGGCTGTTCTGATGATACCCCAGTTAAATTCTTCATCATCACCAATGTTGCAGTAGCTCTTTGCATAAGCAACATCCTCAGGCTTTGCCTGAGCCATCCAACCCATAAGTGTATCGTTGTCGTGGGTTCCTGTGTAAACAACACAGTTTTCAGGATAGTGATGTGGGAGGTAATCGTTAGCCTCACCGCTATCAAAAGCAAACTCCAGAACCTTCATTCCAGGGTAACCGGTATCCTCAAGGAGTTCCTTTACGCTGTCAAAAAGGTCGCCTAAATCCTCAGCAACAATTGGAAGGTCACCAAGCTTTTCTTTCATCATTTCAAAGAACTCGATGCCGGGACCGTCGTACCAATCACCGCCGATAGCATTTTCGGCAGGATAAGGAATGGCATAGTAAGTATCAAAAGCTCTAAAGTGGTCGATTCTTAAAATATCAAAGAGCTTTGCAGCTGCGGCAATTCGGTTGAACCACCATTCGTAATCTGTTTCTTTAAGATAATCCCAATCATACAAAGGATTGCCCCACAGCTGACCTGTTGCGGAGAAGTAGTCCGGTGGACAACCGGCAACGCAAACAGGATTGTTTTCTTCGTCAAACCAGAAAATTTCAGGATTTGCCCATGTATCGGCGGAGTCCATGGCAACATAAATAGGCATATCGCCAAGAATTTTAATGCCAAGTCCGTTTACATATGCTCTGAAAGATTCCCACTGTTCATAGAATTTGTACTGTAGGAAGCTCCAGAAATCAATCTCGTCCTTAAACTTTCTTTCATATCTCTTAACAGCCTCAGGCTCTCTGAGCTTAATCTCTTCGTCAGGCCATTCTGTCCAGGCTTTCATATCAAAGCTTTTCTTTACAGCCATATAAAGGGCATAATTCTTAAGCCACTTGCTGTTTTTCCTTTTAAATGCAGTAAAAGGTTTTCTGTCGCAATTTTTCTTGAAGTTTTCGTAAGCTACTCTAAGAACATCAAATCTGTAGTAATAGATAGTAGCATAGTCAATTTCAAACTCTGAGTCACCCCAGTATCCCTTGTCAATGTCCTCCTGTGTAAGCAGTCCTTCGTCCTTGAGAGTGTCAAGGTCAATCATATAAGGGTTTCCTGCAAAGGTGGAGAAAGATTGGTAAGGGGAATCACCGTAGCTTGTAGGTCCAACGGGAAGAATCTGCCAAATTTTTTGACCTGCCTTCTTTAGGAAATCTGCAAACTCACGGGCTTCTTTACCCAGAGTACCAATTCCATAGGGAGATGATAAACTGGTGATTGGCATTAATATGCCGGCTTCTCTTGCCATAAAGTCAACTCCGTTCTAAATATAAAGTTGTATATGCTTTATTAATGTTTATAAAGCATTGATGCGTAACTTAAAAACTGCCTTTTTACCCCCGCATCTGTGGTAAAAATTATCAATAAGAATATTACCATAAAACCTGACAAAAAGCAAGTATTTTCTATTGCTCAGAGTTTGGACAACTCCTCAGTTGCAAGGAGCATAGAAAGATTTGTTGCCATAGTGCGCACCTCATTCCTTGAGTGTTGTGCATAGTGGCAAAGCTCTGCTCTATATATTGTGGTGTGATGTTTTGTGGCTACTCCAATATATACCAGACCCACAGGTTTGTCCTTTGTTCCGCCTGTTGGTCCCGCTATGCCTGTTGTGGCAAGTCCGATGTCGGAGTAGGCAACCTTCATTATTCCCTGGCACATCTGTGTAGCGGTTTCTTCGCTTACTGCACCGTAATTGCTGAGGATTTTGTTGGATACCCCAAGAAGCTTTTCCTTTATAATGTTAGCGTAGGAGCATATTCCACAGTCAAAAACATTACTTGCACCGCTAACATTTGTGATTCGCTGTGAAATCATACCTCCGGTACAGCTTTCAGCTGTGGCAATTTTCATATGCTTTTCGTAGAGAAGATGCACAAGGCTCTCCTCAATTTCCTTTGTATCTATACCGCTTGTTCTTTCATAATAATCCTTATCTGTGATTAAATATGTCATTTTATCACCTCATTTTAATTTTATCAAAAATATTGACTTGTTGCAATTACACTCTACTTTTGATATATTAATTATTATAGGAAAAAAGGAGATAAGCTATGCCACATTTTTTTGTTGATGAAGAAATTGAGTCAAAGGAATACAGCCTTTTCGGAGAGGACGGTCGCCACATTGCCAAAAGTCTTAGAATGAAAGAGGGGGAGGGGCTTACCCTGTGTTCACCCAGCGGAACTGTCCATAACTGTGTAGTCCATAAGGTTGAGGGGGACTTTGTAGAAGTCCGCATTATGTCTAGTGAAAAAAGTGAGGCAGAGCCAAATGTTAAGGTAACATTGTATCAGGCTCTGCCAAAAGGGGATAAGATGGACTTTATCATACAAAAGGCTGTGGAAATAGGAGTTACGGAGATTGTTCCTGTGATTTCTTCAAGGTGCGTCAGCCGTCCCGACCAGAAGTCCCTGAATAAAAAGATTTTAAGGTGGCAAAAAATTGCAAAGCAGGCGGCTATGCAAAGCGGACGAGGAATTGTGCCAAAGGTTAAGGAGGCCATGTCCTTTGAAAAGGGTGTAGAAAATGCAAAGGGCGAAAAGGTTATCTTTTATGAGCTTGGTGGAGAAAGTGTGAGGGATATACTTTCGGACAAGCCAAAGGAAATCAGCATCTTTATCGGTAGCGAGGGCGGATTCAGCAGTGACGAGGTTGAATTGGTGCTTGAAAATGGAGGCAGAAAGGCCACCCTTGGCAAAAGAATTTTAAGGGCAGAAACCGCTCCCCTTGTGGCATTGACAGTAATAATGTACGAAACAGATAATTTGGAGTGATAAAAATGACAGGAATAATTTGTGCTTTAAAAATTGAGGTTGACGGACTGAAAGAAGTTATGACCAATACAGAGAAGAAAACTGTTGCCGGTCTTGACTTTTTTAAGGGGGAAATCAATAACCGTGATGTGGTGCTTTTGGAGTGTGGAATCGGCAAGGTTAATGCCGCCATTGGAACACAGATAATGATTGATTACTATAAGCCCGATGTTATTATTAATTCGGGAATTGCGGGAAGTCTTAGCAAAGATTTGAAAATCGGTGACATTGTAATATCAAAGGACTGCGTTCAGCATGATATGGACGGCACAGAAATGGGCGACCCAAAGGGAGAAATCTGGTACACAGACGAAAAGAGAATTGATATTCCCGCCGACAAGGCTACATACGAAAAGCTCCTAAAATGCTGTGAGGTGTTAAAGGGAGTAAAGGCTGTGCTTGGCAGAGTTGCAACAGGTGACACATTTGTTGCAAATATTGACAGGAGAAAAGCTGTTGCAGATGAGTTTGGAGCATTGTGCTGTGAAATGGAAGGCGGTGCTGTTGGACACGTATGCTACCGCAACAAGGTGCCCTATGCAGTACTGCGTTCAATCAGCGACGACTTTAACAACAACGAATTTGTAGATTTTGAAAAATTCCGCTACACAGCCGCCGAAATTTCAATTAAGGTTATGAAGGAATTTCTTAAATAAGCAAAGAAACCAAAGGAAAAAGGCTACCGCAAATCTTGGGAAACACTGATTAAATCAATTCACACATCTTGTTTGCATATTTTCCGCCAGTTTGCCCAAAAAATCCTCGGAATGCGTCAGCATTACTGCGGTTTTTTGAACAAACTGACAAAAAATCTGTCTGCACAATCTGTGCAAATGATTTATTCAGTGTTTCCCTTGGTTTGCGATAGCCCATTTTTTTTTGCCCGATTTTTATCCCATTGAAAAATCCAGAACCTTGTTGACAGATTTCTGAAATACCTGCCATTCTTCCTTTTTCTCTATAATTTGCTTTTGTCCCTTGGTGGTGAGGTGGTAGTATTTTTTCTTTCTGCCGTCGCTGTGGTCCCAGTAGCTTTCAAGGAGGTTTTCCTTTTCAAGTGCGTGGAGTATGGGGTACAGAGTGCCCTCCTTTAGGGAAAACACATTGTCGCTTAAGGTTTCGATTTCCTTAATGATTTTATATCCGTATAAATCCTTGTTTTTCAGTACACTCATTACAAGCATAGATGTACTGCCCTTTATTAACTCTTTACTGACTTTCATATTAATCCTCCTTAACTTTCTATTTCGTATGCGAATGCTTGATTCCCTGTATTATCTTCAGTTTCCGCATCTGCTGACCATAATACCATACTAGATAGCCGGTTGTTCTGGAAATTCAGCTGAACAGAACTGTATTCATCGCTGTTGTTAATTCTGAAATTAAAGGTGTAGTTAAATTCATCCCTGTTGTGGTCACTGCCATTTCCAAAAACAAGGGCTGACGATTGGCATTTCAGGGCAAGGTCGTACTGTAAAAATTCATCAACGGTTGTACTGTCTGATTTTTGCCACCAAATTGTAGATGATTGATTTCCATCACCCTGTTCCTCTTTGTACATACCTTTTTTGAATTTGTCTAAATCTTCAATATCAAGACCTCTTCCGTTGTCTATTAGCAGGTCATCAAGGGTGTTGATTGAATAGGATAGGTAATTAACCTTTCCTTCGCCCTCAAGAAAGATAACAGAAACATCCTGATTGTTGTAAACACAGGTATCGGTATTTTCAAATGCTATTGTTTTTCCTTCCTCATAACCGTTTGCTTTGAGTAGCTCCGATAACTCCTCTTTGGATTTATTATGATACTTTTCCTGTGTTACAAGGTCAAAGGCATTTTCCCTTAATCTTTTATTCTCGCTTATTGTATCATCAATTCTCAAATATGCAAAGGCTGTTGAACCTATCATTATTACAAGGTTAACTGCAAGGATAACTGCAACTCCCTTTTCGATTATCTTAAAAGGTTTCCAAAAATTCTTTGTCACCTTCATTCGCTGGTGGCGGTGAATTCCTATGTGAACGAATATTAAATAGATAAGTAATAAGCTAAAGACTATCCACTGTGTTACTTCATAGTAACCCTTTAATTCTGACGGGACTATGGAATGGGTGAAAATATTGTCGGAGTAATATCCTAAACCTCTGCCTATTATAGTTATGTATGAATAAAGAAAAGGAAAAATGAATTTGCCGGATAATAAAAATGATACACAGGGTACAAGAAATATTGCTATCCTAAAGTTTTTGTCCTTTCTTGCAATATGGATACCTAAACAAATTAGAATGAAAATCCCCGTTGCAATAAAGTCATAAACAATGCAGTGGTCCACAGAATATTGTTCAGCCCCATACATAAAGTTTATGTCGTAATCTGTTAAATCAATAATAATCCTTGCTATGGCAAATATTATCATAGCTACGGAAACAACCAAAGTTTTTGCATCCTTGTACCACTTTGAACTGTGTAGGGAGTTAAGGGTGACGGAAATATCCTCGGCACTACCCATATCCTCTGTAGCTTTTCTTTCCGCATCCTCCTCTGTGTAGCCGATTTCAACATAATAATCAATTTTTTCACTCAGGTGGCTTTCAAGCTCTGTCCTGATTTGCTCCTTTGCGTTTTTGTCTTTTATTGTACCGCAAACCTCATTAATAAACCTATTGTCCATAATGTACCCCTATACCTCGGAAATATATACATAGATTATCTATGCATTGATGTTACCACATATTTTCCTTGCTGTCAATAGGGAAAAGGCACATCGAAAGATGTGCCTAAGATTTCCGAAAAACCGCAGATTAATGCGTTTTTTGTTTGTTATTTAATTTTGCTCTTGAAAAAATTCTCATTTAATTTAACTATGCTTTGAAACATAGTTGTATTTTAGCTTTGTTTCAATTAAGTCAACAGCCTCCATTACCTTGTTGTATTTAAGATATTTGATTTTGTAGAACTGTTTTTTGTTTGAATAGATGTAAATTTTTATATGTGCAGTTTTGTATATTCTTTGAAAAGGACTTTGATAAACATTTACATACTGTATCTTGTCATAGGGGATGTACGTCCTTGTAATGTTAAGGTGGTAGAAGTAGTCAATCCGAACCGCCTTGTCGCAGATAGTTATGGAGCTTTTTGTGTAGGCGTAAATCCTAAAGAAAAGCCAATATACGAAAATAGCCAGTAAAACAAACAAAGGTACTCTCACTATCTCGCCGAAATATCCAAAATAGTTCAGCAGGAGCATAGCGGCAACTGTGCCCAGTATGGAGTAAAAGGGAAACCAAAGGTAAGCCATAAACTCTGTTTTTTTAGGGCGTATCTGATAATTCTCTTTTTTGGGCAGAGATGTTATGCGACTGAGAATGTTGTTAATGCCCTCATCTCTGTCGGCAGGAATAAGTATGCTCTTGTCGCCCTTTTGCACACCGGCACCTATTGTTCTAATATAAACGCTTTTCAAGTTAAGAATAAGCATCAGAACGCTTTGCTTGATTTGTATTGCGTTCAGCTTGTCTGTGGAGGTGATGAATTCTGTCCTGTTTGGAAAACCTCTCTTGATATGAATAATAGTATCGGAAATTTCTGCGGTGAAAAATGAGTATTGCAAAAGTTGGATTATATATGCCAAAACCCAGCTTGCAAGGAGTAATGTGGCAAGTCCCGTAAGTGCCGGAGGTACACCTATTTTGATGATGTAGCTTGAAATATCCACCTTGTCAAAGAAATAATGCCTTAGGTAATCGCCTGCGGTGTTGGAGGTTTTGTACAGAACAGGGGCGGCCATCAGCAGACCTGTAAGGGAGTTGCTCCATGCTGCCGACATAAGGATTATCCGCAAAAATCCGCCGTGGTATTTTATGCTCTCCTCCTGCTTTTCAAAAATCGCCTTTGTAAGTTCAAGGGAATTTCGTTTTCTAAGATAGATTGCATAGTCACCATTGGCGGTGTATGAGCCGGGGGTGTTGATAAAGTATTGCCTTGCACCAAAGAACAGTCGGGTGAAAAGGTTTTTCTGAATATAAACGGACTGAATACAGTCGTAGGGAATATCGGCTCGTTTCTTAAAGAAAAATCCTTTTTTGGTGTAAACGCTGTTGTCCTTTTCAACATACAGAATACTTCTGTACTCAAGCCAGATGGCAATAAACAGAAGAATAATACACAGTATGGAAAGCCCAAAGTTGGTAATAATAGCCGCCAGAGAGGTAGGACGATAAAGGAGGTTTTGCAAAAGAGGAAGTAAAAGCAAAGGTACAAAATGAGAACAGTAGTTCAGAAAGGTGTAAAAATGAGCTTTTTTATACAATTTTCTGTTTCGTTTTTTCATTTTGTCCTCCTTTCTAAACTCTACTGCCGATACTGGATTAAAAACTATTCCTTATATGCTCTGAAATGATACCCCATTTCAGAATCCACCTGACTGACAAAGACTGTTGCTCCCGCTGTGTGAAATGCAACGGTGTAAACTTTAAAAAATCTTTGAATAGGGGTTTGTATCAGTTCAACATACTGAATCTTTTTAGCCAGTATGTTCATTCTTTTTTTCAAAATTACACCCTTTGTAATGGTAAGACCGTCCTTGCGTACCTCAAGGGTTGTCACATGATATACATAGGGAACTGCCACAAAAATGACGAACAAAAAGACTATTAAATTGACTGTTTCAATAATAAGGGAAATCATTGGTGAAAATACATATACGCCACCACAGATGAAGGAAATTACAAGGAAAGCCAGGGTTGCTCTTGTTCGCCACACCTTCTTGGCGTTTTTCGATAGTTTTTGAGTCATTTTTTTCTCCTATACAGTAGTATAAGTGGTGAATTAATTAATTGCAGGGTGTTGCCTATACATATCTATTATATAAAATTTAAAACGACTTGACAAGTTGACTTTTATCAAGTAGAATATTAAAAGGAAAATAAAGGGCATTTTCTTAAGAAAATGCAAGAAAATTTTAAAGAACAAAAGCGTTGACCGGGAGAAGTAGGTTGCTGTGGTATTTTCAGAGAGCTGTCGGAGGGTGCAAGACAGTAGTACAGGCGGTTGAAAGTAGCCCGTTAGCTTAACAGCCTAAAGCGTTAGTAATTAAGCTGTTACGTTTGTCCTGCGTTATCGGGACAGCATTCGGATTTTTCCTGATGTAGAATAAGGCTGTTTCAGCGAATTAGAGTGGTACCACGGGGTGTTAGCTTCGTCTCTTACAGAGGCGGAGTTTTTTTATTGTTTATGCTTTGGTTCTTGTAAAAATGAAGATATTTTAGAGAAGGATGGGGAAATATGTTACTTACAGGTGCAGATATTATTTGTGAATGTTTGCTTGAACAGGGAGTTGACACAGTGTTTGGTTATCCGGGAGGAGCTGCACTGAATACATATGATGCTCTATATAAATACAGGGATAAAATCACACATATCCTTACTGCTCACGAGCAGGGTGCTTCCCATGCAGCGGACGGATATGCCCGTTCAACAGGCAAGGTTGGAGTTGTATTTTCAACCTCCGGCCCCGGCGCTACAAACCTTGTTACAGGACTTGCCACAGCAAATATAGATTCCATTCCCGTTGTTGCAATCTGCGGAAATGTTCAAAGGGATTTGCTTGGCCGAGATGCCTTTCAGGAGGTTGATATTGCCAGCGTTGTAAAGCCAATTACAAAAGCATCTTTCCTTGTTATGGAGATGGAGGACTTAGCTCCAACAATACGCAAGGCTTTTGAAATTGCCCAAAGCGGAAGAAAGGGCCCTGTTCTCATTGATGTTCCAAAGGATATAACAGCGATGAAGTGTGAATACACAAGACAGCCTAAGGTTGAGGTTAAAAACAACTGTGATGTTAAGGACAGTGTAATCAAAGAGGCGCAGCAGTTAATCAGTGAGGCAAAAAGACCCATCATTTATGCCGGTGGAGGTATTATTTCTGCCAACGCAAGCGAGGAATTTGTAAAGCTTGCAGAGCTTATTGACGCTCCTGTTTGCTGTTCTCTTATGGGACTTGGCTGTATGCCTGCCGACCATCCTCTCTTTGTAGGAAATATCGGTATGCACGGTGGATATGAAACAGGTATGGCAACAGACAATGCCGATTTGATTATCGCCTGTGGTGCAAGATTTTCCGACCGAGTTGCAGGTGACAGAGAGAAATTCGGTGAACAGGCTAAGATTATCCATATGGATATTGATGAAAATGAAATTCAGAAGAATGTTAAGGTTGATAACTGGATTGTTGGCGACCTTAAGGACACTATAGTAAAGCTTTGTAACGGCATTGAGCAAAAGGACAACAGTGCTTGGATTAAGGAGATATCAGACTGGAAAAAGCAGGTTACCATCAGTGGAGTGAATAAAGACGGCTACTGCCATCCATATCAGATTTTAGACGCAATAAATGAAATTAAGCAGAGGAAGGACATTGTTGCAACTGATGTTGGACAGCATCAGATGTGGGTAGCACAGAGGACAGAATTTTTTGAACCTCGTACTTTCCTTACATCAGGTGGTCTTGGTACAATGGGCTTTGGTCTTGGTGCTTCCATCGGTGCAAGCATGGCAAATAAGGATAAGAGGGTTTTCCTTGTAACAGGTGACGGTTCTTTCCATATGAACATCAATGAGCTTGTGACCCTTAAGTCATACAATATTCCTGTTGTAGTAGTTGTAATGAACAACTCTGTTCTGGGTATGGTTCGTCAGTGGCAAAAGCTGTTCTATAACAATCATTTCTCACAGACAGACCCACACCGTGCCACAGACTTTGTTGAGGTTGCCAAGGGCTATGGACTAAAGGGACTTAGAATTACAAAGCCTGAGGAGATTTCCTCTGTACTTAAGAAGGCTTACGATATGAATGAGCCTGTTGTGGTTGACTGTGTAATCAGTCCTGACGAGAATGTTCTGCCAATGATTCCTCCGGGAAAAACAGCAGATGATATTATTACAGCTATGGACTGATTCATATATCAGTACCGGTTGACAAAAACGCAAAATTTGTTGTATAATTACTAAGGTGAATATTTGAAAGCAAGACACAGGCGTCCACAATACGGACGCCTGTTTTATTGTCCCTATCTGTCATATTTATTGATAAGAAATAATAAATATATATTATACAATTTTTTGTATATTGCCATTACTTTAAATTTATGTTATAATATCGTTATTATTTTAACATATGATAAGAAAAATATACCCTTTGAGGAAGTGATTGAATGAAAAGATATAGCGATTTGACACCTGAAATTGTTGAGCTTAGTCAGCTCTGTTGCAAGAACGGATATATTGACCCCGAATACTACACAAAGTACGAGGTTAAGAGAGGTTTGCGTGATGCAGACGGAAAGGGTGTTCTTACAGGCCTTACCGAAATATCCGAGGTTACCTCTGTAACCCACAAGGATGGCAAGAGAATTTCCATTCCCGGTGAGTTATATTACAGAGGATATAGCATAGAAGATTTAGTCAAGGGATTTATCCATGACGAACACTATGGCTTTGAGGAAATTACCTACCTTCTCCTTACAGGGGAATTGCCCAACAAGGAGCAGTTTGATAAGTTCAATAATCTCCTTAGCTATTACAGAACCCTGCCTGACTCATTTGTTCGTGATATTATTATGAAGGCTCCTTCAAGAAATATTATGAACGCTTTGGCTAAGGAAGTTCTCACCCTGTACAGCTATGACGAAAAGGCAGAGGACACCTCTGTTCCCAATGTTCTTAGACAGTGTTTGCAACTTATTGCACTTCTGCCTGTTTTGGCGGTTTACAGCTACCAGGCATTTAACTACTTCCACAACAAGCAGAGCCTTTTTATACATTCACCACAGATGGGACTTTCCACAGCGGAGAATATTCTGTATATGCTCCGTCCCGACAGCCAGTACACAAAGCTGGAGGCAAAGCTCCTTGATATGGCACTTGTACTTCACGCTGAGCATGGCGGTGGTAACAACTCCACATTTACAACCCATGTTGTAACCTCCTCCGGCACAGACACCTACTCCGCTATTGCGGCGGCTCTATGTTCCCTTAAGGGACCAAAGCATGGCGGTGCAAACATCAAGGTTGTAAAGATGTTTAACCATATCAAGAAGAATATCACCGACTATAATGACAAGGATCAGATAAGAGCATATCTTACAAAAATCCTTGACAAAGAGGCATTTGACAAAACAGGACTTATCTACGGTATGGGTCATGCTGTTTATACTGTGTCTGACCCAAGGGCAAGGGTGTTCAAGGGCTTTGTAAAATCCCTTTCAGAAGAAAAGGGAAGACAGGCAGAGTATCAGCTTTACTGCAATGTTGAAGAGATTGCCGCAGAGCTTATTATGGAAAGAAGAAAAACCGACAAGAAAATCTCCGCTAATGTGGATTTTTACAGCGGTTTTGTTTACAGTATGCTTGATTTGCCAACAAAGCTGTTTACACCTCTGTTTGCCATTGCAAGAGTAAGCGGTTGGTCTGCACACAGAATTGAAGAGCTTGTTAACCCAAGCAAGATTATTCGTCCTGCATACAGGAATGTTCACGATAGAGTTGAGTATGTTCATATGGACGACCGTAAGTAATATTTGTGGTATAAAAATGAGCCAAGAGGTTTAATCCTCTTGGCTTTTGCTTTATCACTTGTTATTTTACTTTAACCTTAAGACTGAGAGTTTTAACTCCATTAACCCTAAATCTAAGTGTTGAATAAGATGTCACGGTGCCTTGATTTTCTGTGTGTTCAGCAAACACAGATAGGTAAGGCAGGAATGGGCAAACATTGCACAGGAGTTTTCTGCATTTCCCTGTGAAAGTAGAGATGGAATATCAATTCCGCTTACAAGAAAATTGCTAATAGGCGCAAATGCAGAAAGCTTTGTGGCAAGGAGGGTTATTCCGGCATCAAAACTGTTATTGTCGGTAAAAACATCACATATTGTCTGAAAGTAATCATAAAGGGTGAGGTAGCTTTCATCTACAAGATACCCCTTGTTGTAGTATTCATATGGGTTTGAGGCAAGCCTTAGTGCTGTGTCAGTAAAGGTGTCAACCATTTCACCACAGTCATTAAAGGTAACAAAGTCAATGTTGGTTAGCTCCTTAAAGGATTTTTTCAGCTTTTTATAATTTATCTCCTGCGTTTTAAATCGAATGGTGTTACCGTAGCGGTTGTAGCCCCATTCCCTTAGGGGACAATGGGTGATAAAGTCGTCCTCATATACAAAGTTGTAAATATTGCAGAATCTATGACTGTAAACCTCATCTTTGGTGGTGACATTGGGGCAGGCAAAGGTGTAGGCAAAGACATTTTCTCTTCCCGATTTAATAAGGTCGGAGGCAAGGAGATTGCTGAGAGCTCCTCCACGGGAATGACCTGTGAAAAGCAGTCGATAATCGGACTGGATGTATTCATTGAGAAGAGGTCTTAAAAATTTTACTGTGTCATAGTAGCCCTGATGCGTATCCTCAATACCGGTGCGGAAATTGTTGTACCATTCTTCACCCTCGGTTCCCCTTATGACAATAAACAGATTTTTCCCTTTTCGTGCTATGCAAACAGATGCCGTGTTCTCCGCAGGGGGAGAATATATTGCCTTTATGTCGGTAAATTCAGCGTCAGTAAAGGCTTTCTTCAAAATTTCTTCGTCATAACTGCAACAGCACAGGGTACAGCACAGCCTTGCCAGGTTTAAATCCAGCATTTCATTTCGTAAGTAATCGTCGCTGTAAACAACGGGAACGGTCATATTCCTTTTGCAGTATTCTGTAGTAAAGTTTATGTTGTGTTTTGTTAAGTTTTCTATCATTTCAATCACCCTTAACAGTATGCCCCAAGTCCGTCTTAATATGAAATGTATGGATTTTTTTATAAAAAAAGACCGCCGGATTATTCGGCAGTCCTTATAAAAGTGTTCCAAATTAATAAATTCCCTGTGCGGTGACCTCTCCGCTAAATACGGTTTCGGTTGTGTTGTCAGGCAATGTGACAACAAGCTCACCCTCGTTGTTTATGTCGGTAGCAACACCCTCAACCCTTTCTCCCCTGCGGGAGAAGGTTACCTTTCTGCCAAGGGTGGCACAGCAAGCCTTGTATTCGTCAAGATTCTCCCTGTTAAAGCGGTAATTCCCCCCAAGGAGGATGTCCTCGATTTTCTCAAGAATAATAGCCAAAAGCTGATTTTTATTTATTTCCTTGTGGCTTTCCAAGGCACAGGAGGTAGCCTTGTGGGCAATTTCTTCCGGAAAATCCTTGCTCATCACATTAATTCCTATGCCCACAACAAGGTATTCAAGGCGGTCAAACTCACAGCTCATTTCTGTAAGCATTCCGCAGATTTTTTTGTTGCCCACTATAATATCGTTTGGCCACTTTATTTTTGCGTCAAAGTCAAAATATTCGTTTAACCCCTTTGCAACTGCAAGTCCGCATAGCGGTGTGATTGCAGAAACCTCCATTGGTGAAAGGCTTGGTCGCAAAATAAAGGAAAAACTAATGTCGTCATCCTTTTTGTTTTTCCACACTCTTCCAAGCCTACCCTTTCCCTTTGTCTGCTCTCTGGCTGTAACCACAGTTCCGTCCTTTAGCTTTTGGGCATTTGCCTTTATGTAATCGTTAGTTGAGCCAACTGACTCCAGAACAATGATTTCCTTGCCTATGAGAGATGTTTTAAGCATACTTTTTATTTCGGATTCATTTACAATGTCCGGTGAGCTTACAAGTCGGTATCCCTTGTTGGTGACAGATTCAATCACATAGCCTGTTTCCTTAAGACTGTTTATTGCCTTCCACACCGCAGTCCGGCTTACATTGAATTTTTCACACAACGCCTGTCCGCTTACAAAGGTGTTTTTCTCCTTTAATAATTGTAAAATTTCGTTTTTCATTTTCTCACTCTTTTTTCTTATTTTTCTTATATATGATGTTAAGACCGTCCAGAAGTAAATTGCTGTCGTAAATTATTTCTCTTTTACAAACGGAAACAATAGAGTCGGAGTTTCCGCCTGTGATAATAACAGTCAGTTTTTCTCCCAACTCTTCCTCAATTCTGTCGGCAAGACCGTCAATCATAGACGCTGTTCCGTAGATAGCACCGCTTTTCATACAGTCAATAGTGTTTTTGCCGATTACCTTTTCAGGCTTTTCAAGGCTTATCCGGGGTAGCTGGCTTGTGGAGGATGAAAGTGCCTCCTGGCTTATGCGTATTCCCGGGATAATCAGTCCTCCAAGATACTCCTTGTTTTTATCAATTACAGAAACTGTTGTGGCTGTTCCCATATCAATTATCATTGCAGGCATAGGGTATTTGTTGATAGCCGCCACAGCGTCAGCAACCTTGTCGCATCCAAGCTGTGCAGGGTTGTCCAGCTTGATGTTCAGTCCTGTTTTAAGTCCGGGGCCAAGGATTAGGGGGTCTTTGCCTGTCAGCTTTTTAATGGCACGCTTCATTGTGAGGATAAGGGGAGGAACTACAGAACTGATAATTACGCCCTCTATTTCCGACTTATCCACATTGTGAAGCTCCATCATACCGTTAAACTGTAATGCGTATTCGTCGGCAGTTTTCACCTTGTCGGTGGCAAGCCTGCCTGTGAAGATAATTTTGTCCTTTTGTATTACTCCAATTACAATATTTGTGTTGCCTATATCAATTGCCAGTAACATTTGTTGCTCCTAAAAAGTAAATTTATAGTACGGGTGATTTATGTCACCTTAAAAAATACCAAAGATGTATCAGTTATGTACAAATTGTATCAGTGTTTCCTTAATTATGCCTTAATTAACGTAGTAAAGTCAAGTGAAAAGGGATTTTTATTGATTTTTTTTGCCTATTTGGTATAATCAACTTATAATGTAAGGCTAATAGTATGAAGTGAAAATAAGAAATATTCAATGTGAATTGTGTGACAGGAGGCATAAGTTTGAATAGAATTCAAACTTTAGGTAATAGGTAAGAAATAATAGTGAAGATGTGCAGTGAATTTTAATTAGTTTCATTATTCTTTTGTTGCTCAGGAAAGGAATGGTCATAATTATGAAAGGAAAAAATGTTGTAATCGGCGTAACCGGCGGAATTGCGGCTTATAAGACGCCCAATCTGGTTTCTATGCTTGTAAAGGCAGGATACACAGTGGACGTGATTATGACAGAAAATGCCGGAAATTTTATTACGCCAAACACATTTGAGGCGCTGACAGGCAGAAGATGTATAACAGATACCTTTGACAGAGGTCACAGCTTTGAAATTGAACACATCAGCCTTGCCCAGAGGGCTGACTGCTTTATGATTGCCCCCTGCACAGCAAATGTTATCGGAAAAATTGCAGGCGGTATAGCTGATGATATGCTCACTACCACGATTATGGCTTGCAAATGCAAAAAAATCATTGTCCCTGCTATGAACACAAATATGTTTGAAAATTCTATTGTTCAGGAAAATATGGATAAGCTTGTCCGCCACGGTTATGAGATTGTTGAGGCAGATGAGGGCAGACTTGCCTGTGGAACCGTTGGCAAGGGTAAGATGCCCTCTCCGGAGGTTCTCTTTGAATATATTGAAAGGGAATGCAGATACGAGAAGGATATGAAAGGTATAAGGGTGCTTGTGACTGCGGGAGCAACGCAGGAACAGATTGACCCCGTAAGATATATCACAAACCATTCCACAGGGAAAATGGGTTATTCTATTGCTTATGACGCAATGCTGAGAGGGGCGGAGGTTACCCTTGTAAGCGGAAAAACCTCTTTGCAAAAACTCCCATTTATCAATACAATAGATGTATTGTCGGCAAAGGATATGTTCCTTGCTGTTAAGGATAATTTTGAAAATGCGGATATAGTGGTAAAGGCGGCGGCTGTTGCCGACTTTACACCTGTAAGCACAGCTGAAGAAAAAATCAAAAAGTCAAATACAGATTTTGGCGAAATTAAACTCAAGAGGACAGAGGATATTATCGGCTACCTTGGTGAACATAAAAGAAAGGGTCAGTTTATCTGCGGATTTTCTATGGAAACAGAAAATATGCTGGAAAATTCCCGAAAAAAGCTGACAAAGAAAAATATGGATATGATTGTTGCCAACAACCTGAAAACCCAGGGAGCAGGTTTTGGCACAGATACAAATGTGGTTACAATCATAACCCAGAACGAAGAAAAATCATTGCCGTTGCTGTCCAAAAGAGAAGTTTCTCATCATATTTTAAGTGCTGTAATGGAAAAATATAAGGGATAAAAACAGGTAAATTATAGAAAAATCCCGAAAAATGACAATTATATTGCTTTTACAGAATATTCATAAGAGCCTTTTGTGTTATTCTTATCAAGCAATACTATGGATAATTGCGATTATTTAAAAGTATTATTTTGCACAAAACTGGAGGCTAAACAATGGAGATTAGCGAAATTAAGCAGTTACAAATTAATGCAACCAAGGCGAGAATGGGTGCCATCATCGGCACCTATAACGCAAAGTCAGGACACCCCGGCGGTTCACTTTCAGCCGCAGATGTTTTTACTTACCTTTATTTCAAGGAGATGAATGTTGACCCTGAGAACCCGGATTGGGCAGATAGGGACAGATTTGTTCTCTCCAAGGGTCACTGTGCACCTTCCCTTTATGCAGTGCTTGCTCTTAAGGGTTTCTTTGACTGGGAAGAGCTTAAGTCACTTCGTCATGTAGGCGCAATGCTTCAGGGTCATCCCGATATGAAGGGTACTCCCGGCATTGATATGAGCACAGGCTCCTTGGGTCAGGGTGTATCAACTGCCTGCGGTATGGCTAAGGCTGCTAAGATGGATAATAAGGACTATCGTGTATATACCGTACTTGGCGACGGTGAATGTGAGGAAGGTCAGGTTTGGGAGGCTGCAATGTTTGCAAGTCACAACAATCTTGACAACCTTGTAGTTATTGTTGACCAGAACGGACTTCAAATTGACGGTACTGTTGCTGAGGTTGGCGGAATTGAACCTTTGGACGACAAATTCCGTTCCTTTGGCTTTAATGTGCTTAAGGTTGACGGTCATTCCTTTGAAGAGCTTGACAAGGCTTTTGCAAATGCAAGAGAAACAAAGGGTATGCCTACTGCAATTCTGATGCAGACTGTCAAGGGCAAGGGCGTAAGCTTTATGGAAAATCAGGTTGGCTGGCACGGAAAGGCAACCAATGATGAAGAATATAAGATAGCTATGGCTGAGCTTGAAGCTAAGCTTGCAGAACTGGAGGGTTAATCGTGGCAGAGAAAGTTACAAAAGCAACCAGAGAAAGCTTTGGCGAGGCTCTTTGTGAGCTTGCCCAGACTGATGAAGATATTGTAGTTCTTGACGCTGACCTTTCAGCAGCTACAAAGACAAGTATATTCCAAAAGGAATATCCGGAAAGATTTATTAACTGCGGAATTGCTGAGGGCAATATGGTTGGTGTTGCAGCAGGTCTTGCAGCAGCAGGCAAAAAGCCTGTGGCAGCTTCTTTTGCAATGTTTGCAACAGGCAGAGCATTTGAGCAAATCAGAAATTCCGTTGCTTATCCTAACCTGAATGTTAAGATTGCCGGCTCACACGCAGGTATCTCAACAGGAGAGGACGGAGCTACTCATCAGTGCCTTGAGGACATCGGCGTTATGAGAACTATCCCTAATATGGTAGTAATCAACCCTGCTGACCACTGGGAGATGAAGGCAGCTACAAAGGCTGCCCTTGAGCATAAGGGCCCTGTATATATCAGACTTGGCAGACTTGCTATTGATTCCTTTAACGACCCGGAAACCTATGAGTTTGAGCTTGGCAAGGGCATCACACTCCACGAGGGTAACGATGTCACAGTTATTGCAACAGGTCTTGTTGTCAATGAGGCTAAGAAGGCTGTTGAGGCTTTGGAAAAAGAAGGAATCAACGCAAGGTTAATTAATATTCATACTATCAAGCCTATTGACAAAGATATTATTATTAAGGCGGCTCAGGAAACAGGTAAAATTATTACTGTTGAAGAGCACAATGTAATCGGCGGTCTTGGCGACGCTGTTTGTGAGGTTACTTCCCAGTATTGTCCTGTTCCTGTTACAAGAATCGGTGTGAATGACCGCTTTGGTTATTCAGGCCCTGCCTGGGAACTCCTTGAGATTTTCGGACTTACCGAAACAAATATCAAAAAGGTTATTACCCAGGTAGTTAACAGCTAAAGTTAAATTATAATTTAAAGCCGTCTGGAAACAGACGGCTGTTTTTTTGGGGTGATTTTGTGAAAATTAAGGTAATTATGACCGGCGGTACGGTGGGAAGTGAGGAAAAGGACGGTGTTATCAGCAACGAAAAAAATAAGGATATAGTAGCCCTTTGGCAAAACAAAGGGGATAGTGATATTGATTTTGTTAAGGTATATCCCTATTCCATACTTTCTGAAAACATAAATACTTGCCATTGGGAGTTGCTTTTGCAGGAGCTTAGCAAGGACACATCGGAGTACAGCGGAATAATCATCACCCACGGAAGCGACACCCTGTCCTACACCTCAGCAATGGTTTCTATCTTTTGCAGGGAATATAAGATTCCCGTGGTACTGACAGGTGCAAACAAGGTGCTTTCAGACCCCACAAGCAACGGCATTTCTAACTTTGAGAAAGCTGTTGATATTGTAAGGGAAAACAAGACTGGTGTCTGGACAGTATTTGACGGAATTTACCCTGCGAATTGCATAATGGAGGCAAACTGCTTTACCGACAAA
This sequence comes from Ruminococcus sp., assembly GCA_051880995.1. GTDB lineage: Bacteria > Bacillota > Clostridia > Oscillospirales > Acutalibacteraceae > Ruminococcoides. Next base: position 6,672 of record JBJEPA010000279.1, on the reverse strand, counting down.
TTCTCATTAGGGCAGTGCTCAGACAAATATCCCCAAGTTAACTCTGAAATAAAATTCAAAAATAAAGTGATGATTCTCAAGGAATATCCCTTTGCGGATTACAGCCTTTTTGATTTTTCAAGTGAAGTCAAAGCGGTGCTTTTGGTGGGATACCACAGCGGAACTGCAAACGAAAATTTGGTGAAGATACTTGCCGAAAAGTGCAGAGATAAGGGAATTTCTCTGTATTTGCAGGGGCTTTCCTCAAAGTCGGGGATATATTCTTCAACAGATAATTTATTAAAATACGGTGTTATTCCTCTTTGCGATATGACCGGCGAATATGCATTTGCCTACCTTATGTTTGAAGTTAACAGAGATTGATTATACATTCGGATAAGGTGAAAATTTCTGAAAGATTAGGGGAGAAGAAAGTTCGGGATTTTGCAAGATTTTTATTAAAAATTGCAAAATAATGCTTATCTGTGTTGACACGGGTAATAAAGTATGATAATATTTTAACAATAAGACAGACAATGGTGTCCCTTAGAACCTTGTCTGTCTTTTTTTACCTGTTGCATTTAGAAAGAGGCGATAATATGGAAGAACTATACAGTCATACCGACACCATCAATGAGCTTTTAGCTCGATACGGTGTTAAATTCGGCATATACAAGCACGGTGAATTCAAGGAACAGCTTTTCCCCTTTGACCCCATACCCAGGGTCATTACAAAAGATGCCTTTGACAAACTGAATGTTGGGTTAAAGCAAAGGGTAACCGCATTAAACTGTTTTTTGCAGGATATTTACGGAAACAAGAATATTGTGCGTGACGGAGTTATTCCGGAGGAATTTATATACTCTGCAAAGGGTTATTTACAGCCCTGTGACGGTGTATTGCCCCCAAAGGGTATTTTCTCCCACATTTCAGGTATAGATTTGGTTGAGGGCAAGGATGACAACTGGTATATCCTTGAGGATAACCTAAGGGTTCCCTCCGGTGCATCCTACCCAATGATTGCACGAAAGTTTTGTCGAAGAAGTTCGCCGGAAACCTTTATCAGCAACGAAATTGAGGATAACCGTGATTATGCGGATTTGCTTAAGGAAACAATGAACTATGTTAATACAGGGGGAATTAATGTCATTTTAACTCCGGGTAGGTACAATGCGGCTTTCTTTGAGCACAGCTACCTTGCCGAGAGGACAGGTGCTATCCTTTGCACAGGCAACGACTTGGTGGTGGAAAACGACAACCTTTACCATGTTGGCTACAACGGTGCAAAGCAAAGGGTTGGCGCTGTTTACAGGAGAATAAGTGACGAATACCTTGACCCCATGACCTTCTGTGAGGACAGCCTTATTGGTATTCCTCACCTGTTTACAGCCTACAAAAAGGGCAATGTTGCCCTGCTGAATGCCCCGGGCAACGGAATTGCAGACGACAAGGGTATATACTACTTTGTTCCCAAGATGGTCAAGTATTATCTTGGGGAGGATTGCAAGACAAAAAATGCCCCAACATATCTGCCTTTTTACCCCGATGATATGAAGTATGTGCTGGATAACTTTGACAATTTGGTAATCAAGGATGTTGCCGAGGCAGGTGGTTACGGAGTTGTGTTTGGCAACAAGCTGACAAAGGAAGAGAAAGAGAATTTTATCAATATGATAAAAACAGAGCCAAGAAGATTTATTGCCCAGGAGGTAATAGACTTTAAGGACATTAATATTTTTGAAAAAGGAGAAAAGGTACCTCGCAAGGCTGACCTAAGGGCATTTGTCCTTTATGGTGAGGATGTAAGGGTATGGAAAAGCGGACTTACAAGGTTTTCACGAGTTCCGGACTCCTTTATTGTAAACAGCTCACAGGGAGGAGGATTTAAAGACACATGGGTATTATCACGTTAGAAAATATGGACAGGCTGGTGTGGCTGGGACGTTACACCGAAAGGGTTAACTCCACCATCAAGGTGTACTTTGACGGTATGGACAGGTTTGTTGACGGCGACAAGGAGTTCTACAAGGATATTTGCAAGAGGATTGATATTCCCGATATTTACAAGGATGCCGACGATTTTTTGTCCGCCTATCCCTATGACGAAAACAACTTTAACTCAATTATCTGCAACCTTACAAGGGCATACGACAACGCCATTGTAATGAGGGACTATATTGATACGGAAACCTTGGCGTACATACAGCTTGCAATATATGACATACAAAGGGCAAAAACGGGAAAATCCTCGGTGAGGGATTTGTACAGCGTTATTGACCACATTATGGGCTTTTGGGGCTGTGTTGACGACAGGATAGACGACTACCTCATTCGTGCTGCCCTTAAGGCAGGTAAGAGAATAGAAAGGGTGTACCTATACCTTTGCTTTGAAAGAGCGCCGGGAGTAATTCTGAGAGAAATTACAAAGATGGAGAAGAGAATGGGGCAGATTGGTATGAAGTACAACACTGTTGTCCTTGACACCCTGAAAACCATGCTGGAGAATCCCGAGTTTGATTACAGCATTGGAAAACTTTTATTCTTCAAACTATTTGAAGAATAAATAATTTTAGTATATAATAAAGCATACATTAGCATTTAAGGAAACACTGAATAAATCACAATAGAATTTATTTAGTGTCTCCTTAACAAAACTCAAAGACGAGAGGAAGATTTTTATCAGACATTTAGATTTTGAGTACAGCCTGGTGAATGTTCTGGATAATCCGGTAACAGACCACAGCTTTAGTCTTAAATGCCTGCCCCGCAGTACCGCAAGGCAAAGGATTGATGAGTTGCACTATGATGTTAAGTATGCTGAAGGCGTAACAGAAGATAGAGATTCTTTTGGAAATATAGTGCTGAATGGCAGGATAAGTAAGCCTCACAGGGAGTTTTGCCTAAAAGTATGGGGCAAGGTTTCCACAGGATATGACATTGCTGAAGAAAGAGATGCCGACCCCATAAAAAACGGTGTCTTTAAATTTCAAACCCCAATGACTAAGCCCGGGGAGAGCCTTAGGGAGTACTACGAAAGGCTTTCTTTGGAGGAAATTGAGGACAGCCTTGAAACAGCAGACAAAATTATGGCGGAGCTTTTTAAGACTTTCACATACTCCAAGGGCGTTACAAGTGTAAAAACCTTTGCCGAAGAGGCTATGTGCAGGGGAGAGGGCGTGTGTCAGGACTATGCCCACATAATGATTTCTCTGCTTAGGATGAAAGGTATTCCTGCAAGGTACACCGTTGGTATGTTTGTTGGTGAGGGGGAAACCCACGCTTGGGTTGAAGTGCTTTGTAATGGAAGCTGGTACGGCTACGACCCTACAAACAACAAAAAGGTGGATGAGGAATACATCAAAATTTCATCGGGGAGAGATGCGTCTGATTGCAGTGTAAACAAAGGTATTTTTATTGGCATTGCAAATCAACAGCAAGAGGTGAACCTTTCTGTCAGCCAGCAGTAAGGAGATTATAATGGAAAACATTGCGTCGGTCAGCCTACCTGTTGACGAGGAGCTGACCATAAAAAAACAGCGGATTATGCCCCAGAGCCCAACGGGCAAGGAAAAGCGGATAAGCATAGTAACAGGAACTCACGGTGACGAGCTGGAGGGTCAGTATGTCTGCTATGAGCTTAGCAGAAGAATAAGGGAGCATAAGGAATGTCTTAAGGGGATTGTGGATATTTATCCGGCACTTAATCCCTTGGGAATCGACTCCATCACAAGGGGAATCCCGGCATTTGACCTTGATATGAACAGGATTTTCCCCGGCTCTGAGGACGGAACTATGGCGGAGTACATTGCTCACAAGGTGATTGAGGACATTAGCGGTTCCGACCTTTGCGTTGATATTCACGCAAGCAATATTTTTCTTATGGAAATCCCCCAAATAAGAATAAATGAAATAACAAAGGACGAGCTTGTACCACTGGCTAAAATGATGAATGTAGATTTTATATGGGTGCACTGCTCAGCAACGGTGCTGGAAAGCACATTTGCCTATTCCCTTAACAGCATAGGAACTCCCACTCTTGTTGTGGAAATGGGCGTTGGAATGAGGATAACAAAAAAGTATGGCGACCAGCTTGTTGAGGGTATTCTCAACACCATGAAGGAGATGGGAATGTGGACAGGAGAGGTGACCCCTGTCAGAACTCCTGTTATTTCCTACGACCAGGATTTTGAAGTAAAATTTATTAACGCCGGTCTTGCAGGGGTGTTTATCCCTGTGGCTGAACACTGGGTAAATGTGGATGAAGGCACTCATATCGGCGATTTGGTTGACCCGCTTACAGGAGAAGTCCTTGAAAGGATTACATCCCCTTGCAAGGGAATTTTGTTTACCTTAAGAGAATATCCAATCTGTGACGAGGGTTCTCTTATTGCAAGAATTCTTGAAAGGGATGAGCAGATATGATAAAACAGGTTATTTACGAAATGGGCAACCTTTACAGGGATAATCTACGTGTAACAGGGTATCAGTTTGGCGTTGGCGAAAAATCTGCCTGTATTGTGGGCAGTACAAGAGGAAACGAAATTCAACAGCTTTATACCTGCGGTCTGCTGGTAAAAAGCCTTAAGAGAATAGAAAAGGAAGGCCTTATCTGCCAGGGGAAAAGTGTGATGGTTGTTCCCACAATCAACACATCCTCAATGAATATCGGAAAGCGTTTCTGGCCTACTGATAATACGGATATAAACAGAATGTTCCCCGGCTATGATTTGGGAGAAACTACCCAAAGGATAGCAGGTGGTGTTTTTGAAAAGGTAAAGGACTACAAGTACGGCATACAGTTTGCCTCATTCTATATGCCGGGAAATTTTATCCCCCACATAAGAATGATGATGACAGAAACCACAGATGTGGAGGAGGCTAAAAAGTTTGGACTTCCCTATATTGTAAAGCGAAATCCCCGCCCCTTTGACACAACTACCCTTAATTACAACTGGCAGATGTGGGAAACCAAGTCCTATTCCCTATACACCCACGAAACAGAAAGAATTGACGAGGATTCGGCAATGGAGGCTGTTTGTGCTGTGCTAAGATTCCTTTATGAAAGCGGAATAATAAAGTACAAGCTAAACGGAGGATATATCTCCACTATTATTGATGCCGATGACTTAAATGATATAAAAACTCCCGTTGCAGGAATTTTCAAACCCCTTGTTTCTGTTGAGGACAGGGTGACAAAAAATCAGCATATAGGTGATGTGATTAACCCCTATGACGGACAGGTGCTGAAAAAGGTGACAGCAACGGAATTTGGTACGGTTTTCTATGTAAACAACAAACCTCTTGTTTATGCAAACCAAATTCTCTTTAAGCTGATTAATGACAACGATTTGTTGGTGTAAATGACGATTTATAGGTAGAAAGAGAAAGAGAATATAAAAAGGCGAGCCAAGGAATTTCCCTTGGCTCGCTTGCTGTATCAGAGGTTATTTAACTGTTACTTTCAAACTCAGGGTTTTAACACCGTTTACTTTAATCTTTAGTGTAGTTGTTCCCTTTTTAAGTCCTTTGATTTTCAGAATTGATGTGCTTACTTTTGAGGTGATTTTTGCATACTTTGTGTTTGTGTAATTGTTGTTTATGGTTGCAACCTTACCTATGATTGCTACTGTTGCTGTATTGCCCTTTTTCACCTTTACCGTTGCCTTGGACAGCTTTGGTGCTGTTGTAACTGTTACCTTGCAAGTCAATTTTTTGCCTGTTGTAAGGGTTGCAGTTATTGTTGCCGAGCCTTTGTCAAGGGCTGTTATTCTTCCGTTGCTGACAATAGCAACCTTTTTATTTGAAGTAGTCCAGGACTTTACCGTTGTGCCAACAGCCTTTAAGGTTTTGCTTGTGCCTGACTTTAAAACAGCAGTTGTAGATGTAAGACTTGGAGAAGTTGTAACAGTTACCTTACAGGTAAGCTTTTCTCCTGTTGTAAGGGTTGCAGTTATTGTTGCTGTGCCCTTGCCTACTGCTGTTATCTTGCCGTTATTCACAGTTGCAACATTTTTATTTGAGGTTGCCCAGGATTTTACTGTATCATTAATCACTTTTAAGGTCTGTGTTTCACCTGCTTTAAGGCTTAACTGTGATTTGGAAAGCTCTGCCGGAAGTTTCTTCACTTCGCCCTCAAGTATTACCTGTTCCCCAAAACCTCTTACACGGTATTCATTTTTATCTGCTTGTATAACCGGGTATTCAGATATTGTATATTCTCCTGTTTCATAATTCAAAGTTCTTTGCTTTGGTGTTACAGATACTATTTCATATCCATCATCAGGAATAATTTGAAAATAGAAAGTATAATCATAATTAATAATTTGACTTTCGATAGGTTCACAACAACTTGGATTTCCATCATCTCCTAAAATATACTGATAGAAAGATACATGTTCCAAATTTGTTGTAAAAGAGCAAAGTGATCCTACTCCGTGAACTGTATGTGCAGAACTATTAGTTAAAGCACCTATTGTAATATCTCCGGTAACACAAGGAATATCAATAGTGTATGTGTATTCATCAACCTCTATCGGGTCAATAAAAGTGTCTTTGCCCATTACAACACCTATATCACTAATTATGTCATAAGCAAGGGTTTCCTTGCCTTTTACCGTAGTAGTAAAACTACTTCCATATTTACAGTAATTAGGCTTGTATGAGAAGCTTAATTCATCCCCATCACAGGCATAT
>JBJEPA010000278.1:0-3539 GCA_051880995.1 Ruminococcus sp. | reverse complement strand
AGTCAGAGGGACAAACAAGGTCGAATCTATCGCCTAAAGTTATTTGGTTGTATAAATCCTCATTTGTGCCATAGGTGGAGTATTCCACTCTCACCTTTTTGCCATAGGTTTTGTAGTACCAGTCCTCAAACTCCTCTATCATCGACTTGTCGCTGAAAATATCTCCGCTGTCAAGGTCTATAACATCCTCTTCTTCGTCCCAACCGCCTTCGTCAATATATTCCTCACAGTTGGAAATTCTTAGGGTTATTGTATCTTCTTCCTCATTTGCAGATACAGCAGACGCTAAAGAAACAGTCATAACCATGATGAGGAAAACAGAAGTAAGAGATATAGTTAATTTTTTCAATTTTCCTCACCTGCCCTCTTGCTTGACTTGAAATAGTTTACTACAACAATAAGGATTACAAGTACAAAAATTATTGTAGAAAGAGCCCATAGCGCTGTTTTGATACTTGTTTGGGCTCCCTTTGTTGCATTTACTACATAGGTGCTTATGGTATCAAAGGAAGCAGGCTTTGTGTAGGTTGTGATGAAGTAGTCGTCCAGGGACAAGGTGATGGACAGCATAAAGCCGGAAACTATACCGGGCATAATCTGAGGGATAATTACCTTAAACAGAGCTTTGCCGGGAGTTGCACCAAGGTCAAGGGCAGCTTCATATAGGCTGTTATCCATCTGCATAAGTTTTGGTACAACAGAGAGATAGACGAATGGTGAACAAAGTGACACCTGACCTATAACAAGTGGGATAAATGTTGATTTATCAATACCGAAAACTACAATCAGTAAGATACAGATTGCAAAACCTGTTACAACCTCGGCATTTACAACAGGAATCTGATTGGCATTTTTGATAAATGTCCGGGAAACTTTTTTTGAATAAAAAGCACCGATTGCACCTGTTGTGCCAAGGATTACTGAAAGTAACGATACCACCAAAGCAAGAACTAAAGTGCCGATAATCATATTGATTAACTCAGGGGTGGTGAACAATGTTTCGTAATTTTTAAGAGAAAAACTCCTTATTGCACCTATTGTTGTGGAGTCGGTAAAGCTGTAAACTGCAAGAATGATTATAGGCAGATACATAAACAGAAGTACAAGTGAAATCCAGCTTGCAGAAAAAATCTTCTTAATCATAGGGATGCACCTCTGCTTTCTCCTACTCCGTTGCCCAGTCTGTTGGTAAACACAGTAACAAGTAGGATAATACCCAGAAGAACTATGGAAATCATAGAACCGTTGTTCCAATCGTAGGAATTAAAGTAACTTCCGATAAGGCTACCCATAATGTATGTGCTGTTGTAAAGCATATCGAGAACTACATAGTTGGTCATAACAGGTAGGAAAACCATCGTTACTCCGCTAATGATTCCCGGCATAGAAAGCGGGAGGGTTATCTTGAGAAAAGTTTTAGCAGGATTTGCACCCAAGTCGTAGGATGCCTCCACAAAGCTTTTGTCGATTTTCTCAAGGGTAGTATAAAGTGGCAGTATCATAAAGGGAAGAAAATCGTAAGTCATACCTATTACAGTATTTAAAAATGGATAATAGGCAAGGTTGCCCTCTATGGATGTGAGTATTTCTTTAATTGCGGTTATTCTAAGAGTAAAGTTAATCCACATTGGCATAATGAAAATCATAAGCAGAACAGACTTCCTCTTTAGCTTGCTGTTTGCAAGAATATACGCCACAGGATAGGCTATTAAAAGACACACCAATGTTGTAACAAGGGACAAAAACATACTGTAAAGAAGTGTGCCGATCGTGTTGCTGTCGGTGAAAAAACCTACAAAATTGGACATAGTAAAGTTGCCCTCTCCATTTGTAAAGGCATAGTATAAAATTACAATTAGAGGCGCAATTACAAAAAGTATAAGGAACAATGCATAGGGTATGCAGAGTTGTTTACGAGAAAATTTAAACATAGCAGACTCCTTATCCCATTACTTAAAAGTCAGATTGATATTTTCTTTTTTGATTATCAAGCTGACAAAGTCATTTTCGTTCCAAAGGTCTTCATCATCAAAGATAAAGTCATGCTCGTTTTCTGTTCTTACGATATACTGATAATGGTCGCCCTTGTAGATAAGAGAAACTATGTTACCTGTTACTCCGCCCTCGTCGGCATCGTCACTCATATCTATACAACCAAACACAGGTATAGAAACTTTAACCTCTGTTCCTGCCGGGTGAATCTCATTACCGTCCTTATCAACAAGGTAGCCGTCCTCATCATAGTGAGAATCTTGATACAGCTTTGTAAGGTCGCATTCAAATTCACCGTCGGCAAATTCAACAGTATTATGCTTTGTGATAACACCGTCAAAGTCGTTAGTTGTAACATTATTTTCAATAAGATGGATTGAGTCAGGCTCAATCATAATGCCTATGGTATCCCCCACAACGGCATTTTTTACAGACTGGATTACAATTTCGTTATCACCGGAAAGGACTGTGATTTCATAATGGATACCCTTAAATACAACGGAATCCACCAAAGCATCAATCATTCCCTCTCCCTTTGGTGTCATTATTACATCCTCAGGGCGGACAACAACATCAACCCTGGTACCCCTGGGGAAATCGTCAACACAATCAAAGATATGATTGCAAAAGGCTACCTGCATTTTGCCGGTTACTTTACCGTTATAGATATTGCTTTCGCCGATAAAATCGGCAACAAAGGCATTTTGAGGTTCATTGTATATCTCCTCCGGAGTGCCGATTTGCTGAACAACACCGTCTGACATTACAACGATTTTGTCGGACATAGTAAGGGCTTCCTCCTGGTCGTGAGTAACATAGATGAAAGTGATGCCCAATTTTTCGTGCATTGATTTAAGTTCTATCTGCATTTCTTTGCGCATTTTTAAGTCAAGTGCGCCTAAAGGTTCATCAAGGAGAAGAATTCGTGGCTCGTTTACGATTGCCCTTGCAATTGCTATTCTCTGCTGTTGACCGCCTGAAAGGGTGTGGACAGAACGCTTTTCAAAGCCTTCAAGGTCAACTATTTCCAGAGCTCTTTTTACCTTTTTATCAATCTCTTTTTTGGAGAGTTTTTCTTTTCTCTTTATAACCTTACCATCTTTATTCCGGTAGGTTGAGTCTATGGTCTTCATTTTAAGACCAAAGGCTATATTGTCATATATATTAAGGTGAGGAAACAGAGCATATCTTTGAAAAACTGTATTGATTGGTCGTTCATAAGGGGGAAGATTTCCGATGCTTTTACCATCAAGAGTGATTTCTCCGGATGAAGGAAGTTCAAAACCAGCTATCATCCTAAGAGTAGTGGTTTTTCCGCATCCAGATGGACCAAGCAAAGTGACAAATTCCCCATTTTTGACTTCAAGATTAAAGTCATCAACCGCTGTTACATCACCGTACATTTTTACGATATTCTTTAATTCAATAATATTATTTGTTCCGAAATTTTTAGACATTACGCCCTCCCTATTTATTACCCGATTTAAACCATATTGGTTCTCTGAAAAAAACAGAGGTTAAACCTCTGTTTTACAAAAGAATTAGAT
>JBJEPA010000277.1:0-3558 GCA_051880995.1 Ruminococcus sp. | reverse complement strand
TATAAAACTATAAATCTATCCATACTGGATTTTAAATAACTTAGCAATGGGTTAAATAAAGTTGGAAAACAGCCTATAAATCTATCCATACTGGATTTTAAAGCTATAATTGAGGATTTGCAACTCATCTATTTAACACTATAAATCTATCCATACTGGATTTTAAATTTCTCAGTTTTAGGTGTGTCTCACCATATCAGTTATAGAGTGTCTCTCGTTCAGTTTTACACGGTGTCTCCCGTAGTTTAGTGTCTTCGGACATAATAAAAGCACCCTTGCGTTTAATTGCAAAAGTGCTTGTTTACTTATCTTCTGTTTTCTTGTTTTTCGGGACATCATTGAGCACTTTGACATACCTGAGAATACTCAAATACTTTGCCCTTGCCGGGGTAGTGTCGTATGTGTCGCCGACTTTTCTAAGACTGAGGTTATTTTCCCTGTCCTTAAACTCCTTAATAACCTCAACCTTTACAGTATCCTTTCCCATTATCTCACCTCCTCAAAACGAGTATAAAAATACCACCCTACAACTTAATGTGGGTGGTCAAAAATATTAACATACTTTTTCTATGAAAGTTCTTGGTAATGTAATATTGTATTTTCTTATATGATGCACCAAAAAATCGCACCATTCATATTCACCATCTGTATAGATAGAAAAACTATCCGATATTTTATCTCCTGTTACACAATCTATTGCCGGACGAGGGCATCCGGCAACCCTTTTTTGTTTTGAAAGATACTCAATTACTTTTGATTTATCGTAATCAACGCTGGGCACAATGTGGTCATTCACAGAACCAGTATTTTCGTACAATTTCATTTCAGAAAAGTATCCTAGATAAATCATATTTCTACCCCGTTATTAAATAATCGCCATGAGCTTAAATTAAATGTAGGTGCTCCAATAAAATATGTACCTTCTTCAATAGCATAATATATATCATTATCAGGCGCTTTAACAATTACACCTAATACTTTTGATAACCTTTGCGCAAAACTGTTATCACCTTTACCTGTTGAACATGATGCAAGGCGAATGTTACCGCCTTTATAGCCATTCTTTTTTATATATTCTGCAAATTCCTCTGGTGTAAAGTTTGTAAGCATTCCATCCACTGTGGTTTGTACTGATTTTTCCGAACCATGTATACAAATATCTTCAAAACCTGCTTCTTCTTCAATACTGAAAGTATCAATATACAAAGGGTCATTCGTATCAAATAGGTTCATTTTCAGTTTTATTATACCACTTTTATCAGACTTTTCAACAGGTTCATCAGTAATTTTCTCACCTATTTTATCAGCAACTTTTGTATGCTCCGTTGCCCTTGCTGTGTATATTCTCTTGTTATCTTCAGCAAGGGAATTGTCAGCAATTCTGTGGCACTTTTTGGCCATTAACTTATGATACTGCTGTTTCTGTTTAAGGCGGTTGTTTTCTTTGATTGTCTGTTCTTCATCAGCTGTCACCTGTTCCTGTTCAGGCGGTGTGCTGACACCCTCAAAATATGTAGTAAAAGCGTCCTGACACCTTGGGTGAAGAAAACCGTCTGCCATAGCCTCACTAAGCAAAGTGTGTCCTGTTCTTTCTGCCTCTTTGGATGTTCCACCGCTATACACATCATCAATGAGTATTTCTCCCACCCAAGGTAAGCATAATGGGCAAGGGTTGCCACGCTTGTTGACAATAACAGTATGTATGCCCCATTCTTCCCTCTTGGTACCCTCGCCACGGAGATATGCTCGTTTGTTTGATGTCTTACCCCCCTATAAATCTAAATCCATCCATACTGGATTTTAAATTTTTTTCTGATTTTCTTAAATACTCATTTGACTTAATCTATAAATCTATCAATAACTGTTTTCGTCTTATTAGGCTTATTTGTTTCCCTTACAGGGTTCTTAAAAGGCTCATCTGAAGTAAACATATAGTCATTGTCCTTTTTGATTTCATCAAGAGCCTTAGTAATATCGTCTGCCTGATTTTTGCTTGTCTTAAGGTTTTCAAGGTCAAGCAGAGCCTTGACAGCCTTTGCGTTCTTTGCACCTGACTTTGAAATAGCGCTGTCAAGAACAGAATTAAACTCCATATCGGCAATCTTCTGCTGATATTCTGTGTCTTTCGTTTCAAGGTCTAATGTAAGGGTTTTAATCTTTGACTGCAACTCATTTACATCCACACCCTCAAACTCCTTGAGGGAATTCTGTGCTGTTTCAAGCTGGTCTTTGTATTTATCCCTCTCAATCTCCAACTTTTTCTTGGCACTACCAATGTCTTTGCTGTTAATGTCAAGAACAGCATTAATCTGTTCATCAGTTGCCCCTTCAAAAATCTTTGCAATGTCTTCTCTTTTCATAAAATAACCTCACTTTCAGTTTTTTGGGGAAACACTGATTAAATCATTTGCACAGATTGTACAGTCAGATTTTTTGTCGGTATGTTCAAAAAATCGCAAGAATACTGACGTATTGTGAGGATTTTTTGGGCATACCGGCGGAAAATATGCGTACAAGATGTGTGAAGTGATTTAGTCGGTGTTTCCCAAGTGGTTCCTTTCCACTTTGTTTGATAGTTTCTCGTCATTCCGGACAATTTGAATATAAAAAAACACCTACATTTCTGTAAGTGCTTAAATAACAATATTATGATATTATGTCCTTAATGCCTTTAGTCGCTTTATAAATTCTTTGCATAATAGAATTTTCTGTAAGATACTCTAAGCCTTTTAAAGTGATACGAATATCATCATTATCCACAACAGTTTCACCGGTAATATCCTTATACACCCTTATACCTTTTATGTAACCTATATCAGCCATCATTTCAAGGTATCTCGCCCAGCGTTCCTTACTGACCTCAAGTTTATTATAATCAATTTGAGAAAGTTCAAATTCTGTATAATCCATTGCCTTTTCCAATGCTCTCAGAATTTTATATATACATTTAAAATTATCATCCATACAATTTCACCTTACACATAACGCATTGATTATTGATTTTCGAGATTCACAGAAGCATAACAACAACGACCATTGTGATATGCACCGCAATCTTCTTTTAAGCATTCTGCCAATTCAAAACTCCATTCATCTGTGATTACTCCACTTGTTAATACACCTTCGTCATTTGGTTTCTGCCCCCACTTCTGAATGTGCTTTTCCGATTTTCGATTATACGGGCACTTCATTCAATCCCTCCTCAAAATGGGTATAAAAATACCACTCTCAGATTGTGGGAGCGGTTAAAACTTTATGTCTTTTGGTATTGTTCTATTGGTATTTGTGGCTTGTGTAATTTTCATTCTTGACACATTAAATGCATTTTTACAGTCATTGCACCAAATAACACAATTACCATATTCATTATGAAGTTTAGTCGCATTATAGTCTGTATTTAAACTTCCGCAACAAGGGCATTTACCCGGTGTGTTTTTCATTGCAATATTTTCAATATTTTTTAACCACTTCACAAATTAGCCCTCCTTTTCAGAATATAGTAAAATACATCTTCAAACCTATACGCTTGTTTTTCCATATCAGCTAAATTATCTTGAA
>JBJEPA010000276.1:0-3561 GCA_051880995.1 Ruminococcus sp. | reverse complement strand
ATTTTTTGCTGACCTTTACAAGGATATTTCCCTTTTTAGCCTTTATTACTGTTCCCGCTTTGCTTACAACATACCAGTTGTTTTTAATTACCTTTACAAGCTTGTTTGCTGTTGCTTTTATAACAGCTCCGTTTTTGTCAACTATGTATGTTTTTTTGCTGATAGTAATTGTTCGGGTTTTTCCTGTGAGAACACTGTCCTTTACAACTGCGTAGGTCTTTTTGCCTACATTAACCAGCTTGCTCTTGGTTGTTTTTTGCACTAAGCCGTATTTGTTCACAATATAGGTTTTACTTCCTACCTTTACAAGGGTATTTTCACTTTTCGCCTTGATTACTATGCCATATTTGTTTACTATATACCACTTACTGCTGTTTACCTTTACAAGCCTGTTTTTGCCGGACTTTATAATTACTCCGTTTTTGTCAACTATGTAGGTCTTTCCGCTTATTGTTACTGTTTGGATTTTACCTGTTACAACATATCCTTTTACAACAGCATAGGTTTTGCCCTCAACATTAACTACCTTAGTACCCTCTACCGCTGTTCCGTCAATGTAAAGTACGGTTTTACCGTCAATAACAACAGTTCCGTTCTTCACTTCAGGGTCTGTCGGATCAGTCGGGTCGGTTGGGTCAGTAGTGCCAAGAGCCTTAGCAATTACATAATCGCATACAGTACAAACCTTTGCCTGTGTTTCTGTTGGCTCTGCTATGTTAGGAATATGCTCCTCGCTGTCCTTTTTATCACCGCATACAGAACACTGGTGCCAATGGTGAGTTGTGTCCTTGCTCCATTCCTCGGAGTACTTATGCCCTTTGGCTGTGCCTGTTGCCGTAAAGGTTTCTGTGTCGCTGACTTCCTCCCTACAGATAGAACAGCTTTTGTAGTAAACTGCGTCATTTACGCAGTCGGCAGGGGTTTTAAGTGCATCACTCTTCATTGTTTCCAAATCAAAGATGTGAGTGTGAGGTCCTGCCTTAAAGCTTGCAACAAGCTGTACACTTTCAGCAGGCATTACAAATGTAGTGGTTGTGCTGTACGGGTCTTCAAACTCAACAGTACCCTCTCTGACAGACCACTTATCAAACACTTTACCCTCGGCAGGCTCATTTGCGGTGAGCGTAACAACTGTACCGGCGGCGGCTCTTGTGATTTTGTATCCCGTGCTGTTTCTTGCAGAACCGCTATACACGGTTATGTCGTATTCCTCTTCGGGAGCCTCCGGCATAGTGTAGGTGATTACGAACATTCCATAATTAACATTTCCGGGGGAAATATTTTTTGCAGTTTTACCGTTGATTGTTCCCGGCAGTTTGTAAGTCGCATCTGACGCTTCATAACCATCATTTATTTCAAACTTAACATATAACGTGTAAGTACAGCCATACTGGAAAGCAGAATCCTCTGACATAACCATACTGTATTTATCGGACATTTCATATACCCATTCATCAACAGTAGCAGTATATTTTTTGCTGTCGCCGGGAGTTGCGACAAAAGACGGAGTTGAGCCGACAACAGGCTCTTGAACCGTTGCGGAAAACTCGTTTACAGCAGGAATTACTGTAAAGGAAGATATAAGCCTTATATCTGTACCTAAGGTCGAATACCAGCTTGGATGTATAACTGTTTCAACAGCTTCGCCGTTTATTGTTCCCGTTGATACTCCTGTTATTGCATTGGCTTTGAACATAAATCCGCCCTTTGGCATAACATGAATATAATAATTGTAGGTTTCTCCCTCCACAAACAGTTTATCGCTTGTCAGTGCTATTCCCTTGGAATTAACGATAGTTACGCCCACATCTATAACATTTTCGTTTTTTACCGTATATTTAAAATCCCCGATTTTTGTACCGCCCTTTGGAGCAGAAACATCGGTAACGTCAACATTTTCTATAAAGGGATTTTCCTGTTTTGTTACAGTGAGAACACCGCCGTTTGAGGGCAGTGTTGCCTCATAAACATTATTTTTGCGTATTGAGGAAAAGTCCTTTTCTATACCGTTTCTGTAAATAGTGGTGTCCGTTAGTGCCTTGTATATACTGCAAGTGTAGTTAGTTTTGAGTAAAATATCGCCGTAGGCAGAACATCCATATATTTTTATTTCTGTGGCGTTAAAATCAAGGGCAACATATGATGATTTTGATGTGGAGCAAAGGGAAGCACCGTAAACAAAGCACTCTCCTGCACCTGTCATCTTCAGCGGAAGCTGGGCGGCAATTCGGCACTGCTCCGCATAAATCTTCTTTGGATAAGTACCTGTTGCCAGCACACCGCAGTTTTTATATTCCGAATTTTCCGCTGTATCATTTACAACATAAGCGTCGTCAAAGATTTCAAGCCAGCTTGAATATGTATTATCATAAAATACAGCGGTGTCGCCGTCAGAGGCAGTTGTCTTAAATCGGATTGTACCACCGCCCTTACGGTCGGAAATCAGCAGGTGACATTTTACATCAAACATATATTTGTCCGAGGAGTTGGTATTACGGCTAAGTGTATGACCGTTCAGGTTAAGGTACACCTTGTGGGTTTCTGCACTAAAGGTTTCAAGGTAATAATCGCTTTTTGAGTCCTCAATCAGAATATCTGAATCAAGGGTAATATAGGTTGAACTGTCATTACTGCTTCCTGACATCCAGGCACGGGTTTTCATAACCTGTCTTAGGTCAGAGTAGGAATCCACCATATATGGGTCAGACATACTTTCACCACTGCCGGTGTATGCGGCGGCTGTTGTTGTTCCCATAATCGGGAACACTGTCAGCACCATAGCCAGCGTAAGCAATAGGCTTAACAGTCGTTTTGGTTTTACTTTTTGTTTGTTAATCATAATTTTTCCTCCTATAAAATGAAGTTTTCTTTTTGGGTTATTTTTCGTCTTATTAGCAATGTCGTCAACTTAAGAACACTTATACTCAGTGGTCTGCACAACTCATCCTGTCATACTGAGGGAGTGAAACATCTCTCCTGTCATTCCGAGCATAGCGAGGAATCTGAAAGGAAAGCAGTAGTGCCTAAATCGACACTAACAGGTAATATGAAAGTATGATTTCACTATCAAAATGTGTGGTAGAGGAAGGGGATTCCTCGACAAGCTCGGAATGACAGCTTTTGGCTCGGAATGACAGTGTGTGAATTTTTTATTAAATTGACCACATTGATATTATCAGAGAGTATCAACAACAGCCGACAGATAGGTGGCAGATACCGAGCCGTAAAGGAAATTGTCGATAAGTCCATCTTTTTTGGCACTGCGAACCTTATCGGCTAATTTTTTCTCGGTATTTTCATCTACCACGAGAACGATTTTACAGTCGGGGCAATATAATTTTACTTCGTCACGGATTTTCATTCGCTCCTCAATTTTCCACGGTGTGTAGGAATTGACCTCCATTATAAGGACATTCGCCTCTGTATCGGCACACATATCTGTTGTTTTGTGGGGACTTTCGCTGGGAAAAACCTCAAAATCCGAATCAAAATCACGCAAAGCAGTTGCTATGGCGTCAGCAAACAAGGCGTTTTGCATATCTACAACGACTCTCTTCATTA
>JBJEPA010000275.1:0-3565 GCA_051880995.1 Ruminococcus sp. | reverse complement strand
GATCTAAAAGAGTACAAGGCTCTTAACGAATATATCGAAAACAATTATGCAGAGGACAAGGAAAATTTCGTTTTAATAGACGAAATTCAAATGTGCACCGACTTTGAACTGTGCATAAACAATCTTCATGCAACTGAAATGTACGATATTTATATCACAGGTTCAAATGCTTTCTTGCTCAGCTCAGACTTGGCAACTTTGTTTACCGGCAGAACCTTTGAAATCAAGGTGTATCCGTTTTCCTTTGCAGAGTATGTTCAGTACTTCGGACTTACTGATAAACATATTGCTTTCGATAATTATATGCTTGAAGGCGGTATGTCCGGTTCATATCTGTATAAAGAACAGGAGGACAAATTTGATTATATAGAAAGTGTTTTTGATACCTTGATTTTAAGGGATATAAGGCAAAAATATAACATCAAAAATCCCACTTTGATGGACCGCATTTCTCAATTTTTGATGGATAACGTATCTAACTTAACTTCCGCGAGAAGTATCACAGATACACTCACTTCAAATAAAGACAAAATCAATCATAAAACAGTCGGTAATTACTTGAATTATCTTTGCAATGCTTTTGCTTTCTATAAAGTGCGCAGATATGATATTAAAGGCAAAAAGTATCTGACATCTAACGATAAGTATTATTTGAGCGACCATACATTCCGTTATGCAAAGCTCGGCACTAAAAACTTAGATAATGGCAGAGTGATTGAAAATATCGTTGCAATGGAATTGCTCAGACGAGGGTACGAAGTATATGTAGGCGTCTTGTACAAAAAAGAGATTGACTTCGTGGCTCTTAAAAGAAGTGAGAAGATTTACATTCAGGTTTCCGATAATATAACTCTTCCCGAAACATTCAAACGAGAAGTTGACCCTCTGCTTAAAATTAAAGATGCCTATCCCAAAATGGTGATAGCAAGAACGAGAAATCCCGAATATCAATACGAGGGCGTTAAAATTGTTGATGTAGCAGATTGGCTGCTCAACAAATAACCACTTCCCAAAAATAAAAATAATAAGATTTAAGTTAAAAACGCATAGTAGCGACTTCTTCCGTTTTGCAATAAGCATTTTAATAATTTTTCTATACCCTTTAAGGTATAAAATCAAATCGGTTATGCAAAATATACCCGTTAGGGTATTTCAATCTCAAAATTCTGTTACAAATAACCCGAAAGGGTATAATATAGTATATAACAACACAAAGGAGAATGCTTATATGAATCCGATTGCAGTATTTGTGAAAGAAAACAGAAAATCAGCAGGACTTACACAAAAAGAATTTGCTTTGCGTTCAGGCCTTGGTCTTCGCTTTGTGCGTGAGCTTGAGCAAGGTAAAGAAACTGTTCGTATGGATAAAGTCAATGTTGCTCTTGCTATGTTCAATGCTGAGGCAGTCGCCGGAAAGAAGAATCAAAAATAACGGTTCAAAAATAATTGAAAATATCACCCTGTATATAAGCACGAAAACACCTCTAAGATTAATTTCTTAGGGGCGTTTTTACATTGAAAAAGTGTTGCGTTTTGCAACAATTTTTCCGTTTTTCTAAAAATTTCAGGATGCCACTCGGTGGCATTTTCACGTACACATGTGTACGCATGATTTGGATGTACATTGCTAATCGTACCGTTATTTGTTACGATTTTTTCGCCTCCGGAAAATACTTTTTGAAGGAGTGAATTTACCTCTACTTACTTTGTTGAAGAGGGAGAAAACAGTACTTGTTTTGAATTCCTCTAAATCAACTTCCCGAAAAAGAAAATAATAAAATTTTAATTTAAACATTTTGAAAACACAAGATTAGAAGAAAAATTTTTGAATATTTTTCGGCTTTTGGTTGTCTATATAATATGGTATAGAATAATTGTAATGCTATCTTGTGACACGAACTGATAAATATTGACAATATAAAAAACGAAGTTATATAATTTAACTAAAGGTGGTGACCTTTATGAAATGTTTTGAATGTGGTTCCGTTATTTTTAATGATGTTTGTCCCTGTTGCGGTTGTGTAAACAATACCCATTATCTTGTTAAGCTTTCCAAGGAAGGTAGTAAAACAGCAACTTCAAGACTTTTTATGATGTATTGCAATGATGTTGCCGGTGTGGTATATCTCCTAAACAGTGATACTACTGTTGTAAAAATATTTACCGATGTATTCAAAAGTAATAATTCTACAGATGTTACGGATGATTTTCAGGAAAATCTTACCTACAACATATACAAAAATATTTTTTATGAGAAATCAGTTGAAAAAGTACATAAGGGGAATGTTCAAACACCTGCAATTTGTCCTAATCAAACAGTCATAGAGGATAACGGCAATTCCCAAGCTGTTCTTAATCAGCTGTTAGAGAATATAAGCGATGGTGAAAAGTTTGCAGGAATAATGCATCTATGCTTAGACATTCCCGTAGAAGTTATTGCAAAGACTATGACACTTTCTCAGCTAAGTGTGAATGTATTAATCAACTCATTTTCTAAACTGGTGAATGTTAATTATATTAGTCTGGGTGATTCGTTTGAAGATTACAGTGATTTGAATGGGGAAGAGCTTTTTGTATCTTTATTTAAAGGCTGTAATTTTGTGGAGGAGGTACATAAGCTTAATAATAAAATTATAGAGAATCTAACCACAAAATCCGATGTCTTGCCAATTATTCATAAAAGTAAGAAAGTGGAAAGATTTCCTAAAAATTCCTTGCTGAAAACCGCTTGTTTGTTTTTAGCTGTTGCTTTGGGAACAGGTTTAGTTTTTTATAAATGGTCAGATAACAAAACTGTGGTTGAAGAGGGGACTGCAAAAGAACTTACTGTCGATACTATAAATAATAAAGCGGTTAACAATGTGGAATTTGCGGAAAAGACAAAACCCTATTCTGAAACTTTACCCACCATTAAAGAAACTTCCTCTACTGAAGAAACCCTATTGGAGGCAACTGCCCCGACAACCGAAAATATTACTCAAGCCACAACCAACCCTGAAACATTGGTTAAGAAAGCGGAAAGCGGTGACTTGATTGATGATATGTATGATGTGGAGCCTTTGATAGATTGTGTTGGCGGGTTAGTGAATGAAGAGAATTTTGACAACCTAACAGATGCTGAAATTTTACATTTATGTTTAGCTTATTATGCCTATGGTTATGACCGTAGCAAAATCAGAATTATTGATTATAACAAGGATTTTAAGGCTTATTCAGATGAAAACATACAGTGGTATGTAAAGGCTAAAGCTTCAGAGGTAAAAAAACTTGCCAAATGTTTGTTTGGCAGAACGCTTGACGGATATGTTGAGCCTGATAGTAAGTACATTAAAACCAAGAATTTTTATAAAGCTAATCAAAATCTTGAATACTATGAGCACTTTCACTATGATTACTTTATTCCACAGGAAAGCTTTGGTTTTGTAACTGACTATGTTAAAAGTTTTGATGGTTGTTATTATTATAATGCAGATGGTGAGCGTCCTGATTTTGATACCTCCGGTTCAAAAATTACTAATGTAATTTATAACGGTGAAACCATAAATGTTATTTACAGTATGGTAAA
>JBJEPA010000274.1:0-15264 GCA_051880995.1 Ruminococcus sp. | reverse complement strand
AACCAGTCCGTCCAAAATACCAACTAGTCCGCCTAATACTCTGTTGATGGTATGGAGAACAGGTACTTCCATAACACCTGCAATCAGCTTTGAAATTTTTGCTGTGATAAACCTAAGTATAATGAAAAGTATTATCACAAGGAAAAAGCTTAGTATTGCAGTAATCACAGGTCCTATTGCCGACTCAACCGCTGTTGCAATGTTGTTGCTTTGGGTTTCAACCATGGTGTCAATATTTTTATTTACTGTGTCGGCACTATAGCCAAACAGGCTCAGAATAGAATTAACATAGTCGGGAAGTCCCGACGCCTGCCCGCTGACAGTTGAAGTAGATGTGCTTAAGTTACTGTTAATTGAACTGCTAAGACTTTCTATTATGTTGTCCTTAATTAGCCCGGAATATATTAAATCCGAAATGGAGGTGCCAAGTACAAAGGCTCCCACAATTGAAACTATGTTGCTCAAGAGTCCAAGGACTGTCTTTGCAAAGCCTCTCTTAAAGCACACAATAACTGTGAGGAGTACAATTATGATTACACCTAAATCTAACGCTAAAGACATAACTTCACCTATTAATTAAATTCAACTTCCCGAATTTCGCTGATTCCCAAAACAAAAGCTTTGTCAGTATCGAAAAGCAAAATTGATTGTGCGTCGTTGCCCGGGTCTGCCTTTTCGTCAACTGTGCCGTCCTCTTCAAGAATATATGCTGTTCCCTCAGAAAGAATACCAAGCACACCCTTATATGTACTGATTGCATCAACTCTGTAATTGCTGTTTATGGTATATTCATTTTCCCCTGAAGAATTAAAGAACAGAATATCACAGTTTCTTCCGTCACCACTTCGGGAAAGTGCAACTACTAAATTCTTTGTTGCAGGGTTGTAATCATAGGTTTTAAGTGTTCTTGAATTGAACTCTGTCTTTTTCGGTGAATTGCTGTCAAAATCCATAGTGTATATTGCATCGTTTGCAACAGCACCCACCAAATCAGAGGACAAATAGAAGGAATCGTATATTACAGATTCGGAAAATTCATACTCCTTAACCGGCTTTGTACTGCTAAAGTCAAGTACATAAACCTTTGAATGCTCTGCACCGTTAACTGTTGTTACACCACAGCACACAGCACCTGTACCTGAGTCGTTAATTGAAACACAGGTGATGTAATAATCGGCAAAGGAATACTCATATACCTTTTTGTTTTCAGTGTTGTAGGCTGTGAGGACAGAAAGATAACCACTTCCCTCTGTCACAAGGCAATATTCTCCCTTATTGTTCACATCCGCTGTAAAAATCAAGTTTTCTGTTGTTCCCTTGCGCAGGGTCTTTTTGGCATCGTTAATCATATAACCATTGCCGGAAAGGCCGTAAACTATGCTGTAATTTTGTGTTGCACGCACAACAGGATTGCTGAAACTCAGCTGTGAATTGATGATACTTCCTGCTGTGTCGCTAAGCTCTACATACGAAGTATCGCTGGCATAGCAGGCACGACCGCCTATAAGCTTGAAGTTACCCTTGCTTACAGTTGTACCCATAATGTCAGTTGGGTAGCCATCACCGTCAGTTGAGCCAACCACACTTTCGCTAAACCATGTTGAAAAATTATCCCATGTTATGTTATCTCTGTTCACAAACAGGGCTACAGAGATAACAAGCACAATAAGTACACCAAAGATTATAAAGGTCTTTTTCAGAATTTTTTTGTCAAACTTTACTTCGTTTTGGGAATACTCCTTGTACTCATCAATTGGAACATTTTCATAGCTTACTGTTTTTCTGCTCCGTCGTTGTTTGTTCTGTCTTGGCTCTTTAGCCTTTTTAACAGAGGTATCTCTGTATCTTTTTTTCTTATTATTTATTCCATGTTTACTCATAATTTTCCTCAATAATTAACTTGCTGAAGATATAGCCCCTGTGGAGGTGCTGTTACACCCTTATGATTTCGGCTCTTTTGTTCAAAGAGCTTTGGGATTCCATCAGGAGGGATTTTTCCCTGCTGAATTTTCAGCAAAGTTCCCACCATAATCCTAACCATATTGTAAAGAAAACCGTCTGCCTCCACGGTCATATTAACCATATCACCCTGTCTTTCCACAGTAAACAGGCTAACGGTACGTTCCATATTGTCCATTGTTCTTCCGTCATCTGTACAAAACGAGGTGAAGTCGTGCTTACCTACAAAATCCTGTGCAGATTTGTTAAGGAGTTCTTCGTCAATTTTCCAACGGTAATGGTAGGCATAATCCCTTAAGAATGGGTCACGAATGGGGTTGTTCCAAATTTTATATACATACCTTTTGCCCTTGCAGTTGTACCTTGCGTGAAAGTCAAGGGGAACTTCAACACAATCTTTCACCGAAATAGAAAGTGGCAAAAATCTGTTTAATGCACCCACAAGCCTTTCGGGAGGAATCTGATGATTAAGCTTCATACTCAGGCAAAACATATTTGCGTGAACACCGCTGTCTGTTCTTGAACAAGCCTTTATGTCAGGCTTTTCACAGATAATCTTGTAAAGTGCATCCTGAAAAACCTCCTGAACGGTAAGGGCATTCTTTTGAATTTGCCAGCCGTGGTAACAGCTTCCGTCATAAGACAATGTAATTAATAAATTTCTCATCTCACTACACTTGGCAGGAAAATATCCAACAGGACAACTCCTGCAACAATAAATACAAAGAATATTATACTAACATAATCCCTTTTCTGCATATGGAGAGATTTCATCCTTGTTCTGCCCTCTCCACCGTTGTAGCAACGGCACTCCATAGCCATAGCCAAGTCAAAGGCACGGCGAAAAGCAGACACAAACAGAGGGATAAACACAGGGATAAGAGCCTTTGCCCTTTGGATAAACCCACCATCGTCAAGGTTAGCACCACGGGACTTTTGAGCCATCATAATTTTGTCCGTTTCTTCAAGTAGAGTTGGGACAAATCTTAAAGCGATGGACATCATCATTGCAATCTCGTGAACCTTAATGTGAAACACCTTAAGGGGTTTCATCAATCTTTCTATGGCATCTGTAAGGTCTGTTGGTGAGGTTGTAAAGGTAAGACACGCCGACACTATCAATAGACAGATAATTCTTGACACAATAATAATAGAATTGTTGATACCACCCTCTGTTACGGAAAGAGGTCCAAGGGTAAAATATACTTTTCCCCCACCGTAAAACAGGTTGAAAATTGAAGTTATGATAATGACAAAAATCATCATCTTCATACTTTTAAGGTACTGCTTAATTGGCACCTTGCTTAATAGCATAAACAAAACTGCAAGTAAAACGGGAACTAACAAAGCATAATAATTGGATGTGCAAAATATAAGGACAATATACACAATTAGTAAAACAAGCTTTGCCCTTGCATCCATTTTATGAATTACGCTGTCGCCCGGAACATACTGACCAAAAACTATATCTTTCATCAGAGCTTGCCCTCCTTTTTAAGGAGAGAAACAATGCTGTTGAGAGCCTCATCTACGGTTAAAATTCCGTCGGGCAAATCTATTCCCTTTTCCTTAAGTTTTTGTGTTATTTTTGTAATTTGAGGAACACGAAGTCCCATTTTTTCAAGTCTTTCACCTTGGGCAAAGACATTCCTTGAAGTATCAAGAATTTCAGCGTTGCCCTTGTTCATAACAAGTATTCTGTCTGCCACCCTTGCAATATCCTCCATTGAGTGAGAAACAAGAATGACGGTGTTTTTCCTCTCATTATGATAGAGGGAAATCTGATTTAACAGAATATCCCTGCCCTGAGGGTCAAGTCCTGCTGTTGGTTCGTCAAGGATGAGAACATCCGGGTCCATTGCAATCACTCCTGCAATGGCAGCCCGGCGTTTCTCTCCTCCTGAAAGGTCAAAGGGGGATTTATTGAGCAGGCTTTGTTTAAGTCCTGTAAACCTTGCTGAGTCCATTACTCTCTTATCAAGTTCCTCACCTGTTATCCCCATATTTATAGGTCCAAAGGAAATATCTTTATACACAGTTTCTTCAAAAAGCTGATACTCGGGGTACTGAAAAACCATACCGACCTGAAAACGAACTTTCCTTAGTTCCTTTTTGTTTTCGTTAATATCCTTACCCCTTAACAGGACTTTACCACTTGTTGGGGTAATCAGTCCGTTGAGCATTTGTACAAGGGTACTTTTTCCACTTCCTGTGTGGCCGATAATTCCTAAAAATTCACCCTCATTTATTTCTATATTAAGGTTATTTACCGCTCCTTTTTCAAAGGGGGTATTTGCTCCGTAGGTCATTGAAAGATTCTCGGTACTGATTACTATACTCATTTCAGCACCTCCAAAAGAGCATTTACACAGCCCTCTTCGTCAAGGGGTAATGCCGGAATATTTACACCCATATTTTTAAGTCTGTGGCATATCTCTGTTGCCTGTGGAACATCAAGGGAATGTTCCTTTAGCAAATCCACCTGTGAAAAAACTTGTTGAGGTGTACCCTGTGTGAGGATTTTTCCGCTGTCCATAACAATAACTCTGTCGGCAAGCACAGCCTCGTCCATATAGTGTGTAATCAGCACAACGGTTATGTTATGCTCCTTGTTAAGCCTTGTTATGGTTTCCATAACCTCCTGCCTGCCTCGAGGGTCAAGCATTGCAGTTGGCTCGTCAAGAACTATGCACCTTGGCTCCATAGCAAGAATTCCCGCAATGGCTATCCTCTGCTTTTGTCCACCGCTTAATTTGTAGGGGGCATTTTTGCGGTATTCGTACATATCAACCGCCTTTAAAGCAGAGTCCACTCTTTGGCGGATTTCCTGTGGCGGTACGCCAAGATTTTCGGGGCCAAAGGCTATATCCTCCTCTACAACAGAAGCAACAAGCTGATTGTCGGGGTTTTGCAGAACAAGTCCCACATTGCTCCTTATCTGAAAGCAAAGGCTTTCGTCAGATGTATCCATACCGTCAACATAAACCTTGCCATAGGTTGGCATAAGCATTGCGTTAAACATCTTTGCAAGGGTGCTTTTTCCACTGCCGTTGTGACCAAGGATACAGAGGAACTCACCCTTTTCAACCTTCATATTAAGGTTTTCTATTACATTTTCAGTTATTAATCTTTCAGGGTCGTTGTTGTCGTAATGAAACGACACATTCTCCACAGAAATAAAACTCATATATTCTCCACTTCTTCCTTAGGAACGCTGACAAAACCCTTTATGCATATTGCTTATGACGCATCACCAACAGGCTCCCTCGTATAAGGTATTCCCTTGCTAAGGGAAATGCCCCAACGGGTCAAAGGGTTTCCGTTTTCGCCAAAAAAGCTGTCGCAAAGCACTCTGCTAGTCAGCCTCCCCTGTGTAAGGGGAGCTGTCGCAAAGCGACTGAGGGGTTGTAAAAGTGTTCTCTGTCACTTTCTTTGTTTTAAGAAATGACAAAGAATTTCAATCCTATCAAAATAATTTCTAAATCGCAACTGCTTACTGACAAACCCTCCACCGCAAGCGGTCCCCCTCCCTTTACACAAGGAAGGCTGGATGGGTAGGCAAGGGTTACCGCCCTTTACACAAGGAAGGCTGAAAGGTTCCATAAAAAGTTCAAAAGCTACGGAAACACTGATTAATTTGCTTTTTTCACAATTCTTTCAGTATTTCCTTATTTCTCCCAGATAGCTGTTGAACCGCAGGGCAATACAAGACCGCAGTCCGTTGCCCTTAACCCTATTTCGTCAGAGCTAACACTACCGCCGAACTTTGGCTTTAGGATTGCTCCAAGCATATATTCCATAACACCGGCAGAAAGCCCTGTGCTGTATGAATTAAGAATAAAGAACACAGGATTTTCCGACAACACCTTTTCACATAATTCTATAAGAGAATAAAGGTTGTCCTCTAACTTCCAAACCTCTCCGTTTGGTCCTCGTCCGTATGATGGAGGGTCCATAATGATTCCGTCATAGTGGTGGCCACGTCGGATTTCCCTCTCTACAAACTTAATGCAGTCATCTACAAGCCACCTTACAGGCTTATCTGCAATACCGCTTGTTACAGCATTTTCCTTTGCCCAAAGCACCATACCCTTTGATGCGTCAACATGGCAAACCTTTGCCCCTGCTTTCATACATGAAAGGGTGGCACAGCCTGTGTAGCCAAAGAGGTTAAGGATGTTTAGTTCCCTATTCTCTGCCTTTATTTTATTCCTTGCAAAATCCCAGTTTACAGCCTGTTCAGGGAAAATTCCCGTATGCTTAAAACCCATTGTTTTTACATTAAAAAGCAAGTCCTCATACCTTACAGACCACTGCTTTGGGATTTTTCTGTATATCTGCCATTCTCCCCCGCCCTTGTTACTGCGAAAATACCTTGCGTGAGCCTTTTTCCACAAAGGGTTTTTCCTTGGGGTATGCCAAATTATTTGGGGGTCGGGTCTTATTAGGATTACATCTCCCCAACGCTCCAGCTTTTCTCCGTCGGAGCAATCAATAAGCTGATAATCCTGCCATTTATCTGCTACTCTCATTAAGCCAATCTTTCCCTTACAACACTTGCAGCCTCTTCAGCCAAAACAGAAATTTCCTGATAATCCTCGCCCTCAAGCATAACACGAACAAGGGGCTCTGTGCCTGAAACACGAATGAGAATTCTTCCTCTGTCACCAAGAATATCTGTAACCTGCTGAATTTCAGCCTTGATGTGCTTGTCCGTATAGAACTTTGGTTTCATCTCGTTTGAAATTTTTACATTGATGAGAACCTGTGGATACCTCTTCATAACCTTTGCCATTTCGGAAAGTGTTTCGTTTCTTCTCTTCATAATTGACATTAGCTGAACGCCTGTGAGCTGTCCGTCACCTGTTGTGGCAAAGTCGCTGAAAATAATGTGTCCGCTTTGCTCACCGCCAATGTTGTAACCGCTTAAAAGCATTTCTTCAAGAACATATCTGTCCCCAACCTTGGTTGCTTCAAAACGCAGACCCTTTTCTTCGCAGAACTTCTGGAAGCCCATATTTGTCATTACCGTGCCAACAACGGTATTTCCCTTTAGCTTTCCACGGCTGTGCATATCATCAGCACAAATTGCAATTAGGAAGTCACCGTCAACCATATTGCCCTTTTCGTCCACTGCAAGGCATCTGTCAGCATCACCGTCAAAGGCAAGTCCGGCTTGTAGATGATTTTTCCTTACATAATCCATAAGGTTTTCCATATGGGTTGAACCACAGTCCTTGTTAATGTTTACTCCGTCAGGGTCGGCGGATAAAATGTGAACCTTTGCGCCCAAGCTTGTAAACAGCTTTTCGGCTGTAACTGAGGATGAACCGTTGGAGCAGTCAAGGGCAATTTCAAGACCTGAAAGGTCGCCCTCAATAGTTGACTTGATGTGCTGAATGTATAAGTCAGCACCCTCCTTGCGGTAGCTTACTGTGCCGATATCCTTGCCAAAGGAAAGGTCGGCGCTGTGCTCCTTGTCAAGAATAATATCCTCTATTTTTTCTTCTATTTCATCTGGGAGTTTAAATCCATCCTCGTTAAACAACTTAATCCCGTTAAATTCAAAGGGGTTGTGTGATGCAGAAATCATTATACCTGCGTCTGCATTGTAGTGCTTTACAAGGTATGCAACAGCCGGTGTTGGAACAACACCTAAAATAATAACATTTGCACCAACTGAGGTAAGTCCTGCAACAAGTGCACCCTCCAGCATATCGCCGGAAATTCTTGTATCTTTACCAATAACAAATGTGGGGTGCTTAACATCCTCGCTTGTAAGCACAACTGCGGCTGCTCTGCCGATTGAGAGAGCCAAGTCAACTGTAAGCTCTTTATTTGCAATTCCTCTTGCACCGTCTGTGCCAAAAATTCTTCCCATAATAGACTCCTTTTAATTAATTTCCAAATAGATTTGGCTGATTTCCTGTACCGCCAAACTCAAATCCTAAATGTCTGTAACCCTCAGCAGTAACACATCTTCCACGGGGGGTTCTCTGTAAAAATCCAATTTGCATAAGGTAAGGTTCGTAAACGTCTTCTATGGTTACAGCCTCTTCACCGATAGCCGCCGCCAGGGTTTCAAGCCCAACAGGACCACCGTTGTAGAACTTAATCATAGCCTCTAACATTCGTCTGTCGTTCTGGTCAAGACCAAGCTCGTCAATCTCCATTTTATCCAGTGCCATTCGGGCAATATCACAGTTTACATAACCGTCATTCAGCACCTGTGCAAAGTCACGCACTCGCTTTAATAGTCTGTTTGCAATTCTCGGTGTTCCCCTTGAACGGGATGCAAGTTCAAGTGAACCGTCACTGTCAATCTCTATTCCCAAAATTCCTGCTGAACGAGTGATGATGGTTGATAATTCCTCAGGAGAATAAAGTTCCAACCTTAATGTAACACCAAATCTATCTCTTAATGGTGCTGTCAGCTGGCCTGCCCTTGTTGTAGCACCCACCAGAGTAAACTTTGGAAGTGGCAGATGATAGGAAGCCGCCATCTGGCCTTTTCCTGTGATAATATCTATTGCAAAGTCCTCCATTGCGGGATAGAGGATTTCCTCCACACTTCTGTTAAGGCGGTGAATTTCGTCAATAAACAGCACATCACCCTCGTTAAGGTTTGTGAGGATTGCCGCCAAGTCACCGGGCTTTTCTATTGCAGGGCCTGAGGTTATGCGGATATTAACACCAAGCTCATTTGCGATAATCTGTGAAAGTGTTGTTTTGCCCAGTCCCGGAGGGCCATACAAAAGTACATGGTCAAGTGGTTCCTGCCTTTGCATAGCCGCCTCGATATACACCTTTAAATTCTCCTTAACCTTGTCCTGTCCGATGTAATCATCAAGGGTTTTGGGTCTTAGGGGATTGTCGCTGTCCATTGTAAGGTTATCCTCTGGGATTTCGTGGGTGTCAACTATTCTGTTTTCGTAATCCAATTCAAAATCGTTTTGATAATCCATTTTATTTTCCTAACTTTTTAAGTGTTGCCCCAATCATCTGTTCAACAGACATATTGGGGTCAAGCTTTGTAAGTATTGGTGTCACATCGGCAGCACTAAAGCCCAGCACAGCCAAAGCCTGAACAGCCGACGGTATATTTCCGCTTACTGATGTATTTGTGCCGTTTTCAGCAAGGGAATCGTCACTTTCAAGGCTTTTGAATTTATCCTTTAGTTCAAGTACAATCCTCTGTGCCATCTTAGGACCAACACCGTTTGCCTGGGTAATTGTTTTCCAGTCACCGGAAGAAACCGCCACAGCCACCTGTTCAGGAGAAAGTATGGACAGTATTGAAATTCCTGCCTTTGGACCTACACCGTTTATATTTATCAGCAGTTTATAAGTTTGCAGTTCCTTTAATGTGGAAAATCCAAACAGCTCAACTGCGTCCTCTCTCACTGACATATATGTGTAAAGTGTAACCTCACTGCCCACCTTAACATCCCTTAATGTGTTAAGTGTTGTTCGGCATCCGTAGCCCACACCGGCGCACTCAACCACCGCAAGGTTTTGCTCTGTATGTACGAGAGTACCTCTAACTGAATAAATCATTACTTAATTCCTTTTTCAATCATAAACTTTCTTAGCCCCGAGCCTGCTGACTGGGTATGTGTTATTGCAAGTGCAAGGGCATCTGCTGTGTCGTCAGGCTTTGGAACCTCCTTTAGCTTTAACAGACGGCGGGTCATCTCCATAACCTGTGGCTTTTTTGCTTTGCCATAGCCTGTTACCGCAGTTTTAACCTGTAAAGGTGTGTATTCATAGACAGGAACACCTAACTTCTGGGCAGTCAAAAGGATAACTCCCCTTGCCTCTGCAACCATAATTGCGGTTTTGGCATTGTTCTGAAAATACAGTCGTTCAATAGACATAGCGTCAGGCTTTGTGCGCATTATAACTGATGACAAATCGTCATAGATAATCTCAAGCCTACGGTTAAAGTCAAGGTCTGCCTCGGTTATAATTGAGCCAAAGGAAACAGGCACAAAACTATTATTTTTGTAGCTTATTGCACCATATCCAACAATGGCATAACCGGGGTCAATGCCCAAAACAACCATACTTTCATTCCTTTCAAGGGGACAGTACCCCATATTTATGTTATTATACCATAACGCCATATAATTAGCAACTAAACTTTAAGGAAATTTCTTTGTATTTTTTCATCAATAAGCATAAGAAAAGGGTCGGCAAAAGCTGACCCCAAAAACAAATAAAAAAATTAATTCATTTAACTATATCTCTTTCAGTAAGTTTCTTAAGTTTTAGTGTTTTACCGCCGTATGTAAGTCTTACATCCTCTCCCCTGAGGGAATAATCAAAGGAATAATCCGTAAGGGTGTCTGAATCCCTTACAGTAATTTTCTTATCAGTAACTGTTGTAATCCCGCTGATACTGTACAGTGCCTTGTTGTCCTTATCTTTCACAACAATTTCTGCGTCGTCATCACGAAAAGTGAGGGTAAGCGAAAAATCCTTTCTGCTGTACTCCCAAGTATTTGCCCTTATCACCCTTTGAGGGGTGTCTATGGCTTCACTACAGGAACAGAGAAAGAACAGCCCCAACGAAAGAAAATATATGACAAAAATTTTCAGTTTCATAATATCTACACCCCCGGTAATACTACATATGAAACTAAAATATAAATTATTACATCGTACATAAAATCGTTGCAATACGCCTGATGGGTGTGTATAATCTTAGTGAAAGGGGTAGTTTTATGTATCGTGAATATTTTGACACCGTTAGTATGTTTGACAATAGTGGGGATATAATTCCCTTTGGCTGGAGCAAAGAGCCTGTTTTCTTTTATAACAAGCTGAATGCCTCAGCATCTGCCCTAAGGGTTAAAGAAACAGACACATACTGCATTAGAAACTCTCATTTGTTGCTGACAATTTCCATAGCAAACCTTGGCCTTTACGGAGTTGTAAGCGGTACAATTATCGACTTTGACAGCTTTAGAATCGGCAAAAAGGTTGTTAAAAAGATGTTCCCTTTTATTAAGTTTAAAATGCCGGAAAGCTCACTTTCGGGAGATGTTGCCTACAACGACAGCCAAATTGGAATGAAGTTTTCAAAGGCAGGTACAAAGAGATACCTTAAATGTGATTTTCTAAACTTTTACAACAACAAAAACCTTTATTTCAATATAGAGATTGACGAAGAAAAGGCGGAGAGTATGAATGTTGCCCTTCCCTTTGACAACAGCAAAACAAGCTACTTTACAAAGAGATTTTTGCCACAGATGAGGGCAAGAGGAATTGTCCGCTTTGGAGGAAACGAATATAACCTTGACAAGGAATACACCACAGCATACCTTAACTGGAACAGGATTTCTGCACCAAACAAGGTATATTACCACGAACTCATTGCAGAGGGACAATTTAAAAACAGCACTATGACTGTTCACTTTGGGGGTGGTCTTTCTGACAATTCAGAGGGCATAGAAAACTGTCTGTTCCTTGATAAAAAGTTGATTAAGCTGGGGCCTGTTAAGGCAAAGGGACACGCAAATGATTTACGTTCCGTGTGGAAATTCCACGACAAGGACGAGAACATTTATATTGAATTTGTGCCTTGCACCAAGGGTGGCGGAGAGCTACACACAAAGAACGACAAAAAGAACATTATTTACGGTAATATTTACGGTCACATAATCGGCAATGACAATAGAGTTATGAAGATAGACGGATTTGATTCACTTTTGATTAATACCACACTGTAAAGCAAGGGCATTTTGGGTAAAATACGCCGGCAAAAATAGCGCACACCATTAGATGTACGCTTGACAAAACAATATAGATTGGTATAATAGAGGTAGATAAGGCAAACCGATAAGCGGTTAGCCCCACAAAAGTTTAACTAAAGATTTAGCCGCTAACTTTCCAG
Source organism: Ruminococcus sp. (assembly GCA_051880995.1). GTDB lineage: Bacteria > Bacillota > Clostridia > Oscillospirales > Acutalibacteraceae > Ruminococcoides. Next base: position 3,407 of record JBJEPA010000274.1, on the reverse strand, counting down.
GGTTGGGCGGCTATTTCTTTTTTATTGCAATGATTGTATATAAAACAATAATTAGAACTACCGTTATGTACTCCATTGGCAACACCCCCTTGCAGGGGCAAGACTTAACCGCCTACCGTCTTTGGTCTGCCTTATCCGACAGAATTATATCATATTGGATTGTAAAAAACAATATTCAAGCATAAGTTTAGCCACTCCTTTTGGAGTGGCTTTTGGATTAAATAGTATAGTATTTAGGGAAACATTGAATCAAATGTTATGTTCCTTTTCTTCGTCCTTGTGACCGTCCCTCTTGCAGGAACATCCCTTTCCCTCTTCTCCCATTTCACACACAGTTGGCGGGAAAAATTCATTTGTTGGAAATTCAAGACGGCTGAACATTTCGCAAGGATTGTCAGAGGTTGTAACGCACTCTTTTTCAGGGATACAGAAGTCATATGCAGGGATAATCATTTGAACACTTCTTTCAATTTGCACTATTGTAAAAATACCGATTGTAACATACACAGCCATTGAACCGTTTTGCAGGAAATCTCCTCCAAATCGGCGACAAATACCCTCGGGAATTCTGCAAGGAAAAGCAGACGGACACTTACATTCGCACACCTTTGCTGACAAGGCTATCGGTGTTGCAACCTGAACAGTAGCCTTTGGAAGATTTTGAGATGGTTGGAGCTGACGACAATCACATTCGTCATATCCATACTCGCTGGTAAAGGTCTTTACACTACCCTCACTACCGTACAAAATCACCTTTTTGTTATGAATTGCCAATCCGTTAACAGTAACAGGGCAACTGCCGGGGGACATAAACGCCTCCACAGCTACATCAAAGAAGAAGGTCATATCCACAGAATAGAATCCCCTGTGGAAAGGCACCTGCTCTAGTGTTGAATAAACTGTGATTACCTCTGCATTTTTAATTCTGACGGACACAGCACCGTCAATCACCGATTGGCTTTGTTCGGTAAAATAAACCCTTAAATCTCTGAGGCAGTCTTTATCTCCACAGCTATCATAAATTCGCTGGGCATCAATACAAATTGACTCCTTAGGATTGCAGGAAGAATTATGTTCACCGAAAGGACTTTCTGCCATAAGTAAAACCTCCATTGATATTGTGAAACTTTTGTTTCCGTCATTGACGGTGTAACACTATATCATATGGAGGCTTATTTTAAATGTGATAAAATGTTCTTAGATTTTTTCCATTTTGCAGAAGTTTGACATAAGCACTTTTGTGCCTGCTGTTTCAAAGGCAATCTGTAACATCTGGTCGTTACCCATCTTCTCTGCCTTTAAAATTGTTCCCTTGCCGAACACCTTATGGAGAACTGCATCTCCAACAGAATAGACAGTTGTACTCTTTGAGGTTTTTGGTGTGACCTTGGCAAATCCTTTGAAATTCTTTTTTGGACTTCCGTACTTCAAAAATTCTTCGCTAACTCCCGGCTTTTCTTCTCTGCCAGTACGCTCAAGAAGTTCCTGTGGAATTTCGTCAACAAATCTTGAGGGTCTGTTGTGCTGTGTTGAACCAAATAGCATTCTGTCACGGGCACGCACAAGGTACAGCTTTTCCTTTGCCCTTGTAATTCCAACATATGCAAGACGGCGCTCCTCGTCCATTTCTCCCGGATTCATAAGGGTCATATTAGATGGGAAAATTCCCTCCTCCATTCCGGAGATAAACACCACAGGGAATTCAAGTCCCTTTGCGCTGTGTAGGGTCATCATAACAACAGAATCGGCATCAGCATCGTAATTGTCAATATCTGTCTGGAGAGAAATTTCTTCAAGGAATGTGGTGAGGTCAGCCTCTTCCCCATACTCATGCTCAAAGTTAATGATATTAGAACGAAGCTCCTCGATATTCTCAATTCTTTCGTCAGGCTTATCCTTTTCGGTGCGGATATATCTCTCGTAATCTGTATGCTCAAGAATAAGATTGTACAGCTCTGCAAGGCTGTACATATTGCTGTTGTCAGCCTCAATAAGGCCGTCAATCAGGGCAACAAACTCCTTCAGCTTTTTCGCACTTCTGGACAAATCGGGATAATCCTCTGCGTTCTTAATAACGGTATAAAGGCTTTCTCCAAGTCCTGCACCGATGTTGAGTGCCTTTTCAACTGTTGTTGTGCCAATTGCCCTCTTTGGCTTGTTGATAATTCTCCTCATACGAACATCGTCGTGTGGGTTGCTGATAATATGGAGATATGCAACCATATCACGGATTTCTTCTCTGTCATAGAAACGGTGACCGCCGATAATCCTGTGGGGTATTCCCGACCTGGAAAGCGCCTGCTCCACAGCATTTGACTGGGCATTCATACGGTAAAGAACAGCAAAGTCGGAGAATTTTTTTCCGTCCCTTACTCCGTCCATAATCTTGTCGGCAATAAACATTGCCTCGTCCCTTTCATCACGGGCTGTATGCATTGTAACCTTTTCCCCCTTGGGGTTCTGCGTCCACAATGTTTTGCCCTTTCGTGCTAAATTGTTCTTGATTACACCGTTGGCAGCGTCAAGAATGTTCTGTGTACTTCTGTAATTCTGTTCAAGGCGGATAACCTTTGCTCCGGGGAAGTTATTTTCAAATGACAGAATATTCTCGATTGTTGCACCTCGGAACTTGTAAATACTCTGGTCGTCATCACCAACAACACAGATGTTGCCTGACCTTTCTGCAAGCATACGGACAAATTCGTACTGTACCTTGTTGGTGTCCTGGTACTCGTCAACCATTATGTAGTGGAACAAGTTCTGATAGTATTCCAGAATATCGGGACATTTTTGAAATAGAAAAACTGTATTTAACAGCAAGTCGTCAAAGTCCATTGCGTCAGAGGACTTCAGCCTTTGGGAATACTGCTCATAAACCTTTGCAATAGAAACAAGCCTGTGGTCGTAGCCCGCCTTTTCTTCCATCATTTCAGGAGTTTCCATTTTATCTTTTGCGTGGCTGATTTCGCTGAGAACAGACTTAACAGGCAAAAATTTTTCGTCAATGTTCAGCTGTTTAAGAATTTCCTTCACAAGCCTTTTTTGGTCGTCGGAATCATAAACGGTAAAGTGGTTTGAGTAGCCTATTCTGTCGCCGTAACGGCGTAAAATTCTTGAGCAGGTGCTGTGAAAGGTCGCCGCCCAAATGTCGTTGCCGTCCTGGGGAACAGCAGAGCATATGCGCTCCTTTAGTTCTGCCGCCGCCTTATTTGTAAAGGTGATGGCAAGTATCTGCCAAGGGCGACAAAGTCCCATACGCAAAATGTAGCTTATGCGGTTTACAAGAACGGTTGTTTTTCCACTTCCTGCCCCTGCAAGAATGAGAACAGGTCCTTCTGTCTGAAAGACAGCCTGCTGTTGCATATCGTTCATATGTGAATATTCTTTTTGTAACTCTTGTGTACCCA
>JBJEPA010000273.1:0-15321 GCA_051880995.1 Ruminococcus sp. | reverse complement strand
TTAAAAAGGCTTGTAAATTTTACATATTTTCAAATAAAGGCAAGAAAAATTGCATTTATATATCTTCCACACGATTACCTATCTTTCACACGAATACCCTTCTTTCACACGAATACTTTTATGCAATTATATTCAAAAGTCCTTATAAATGCAAAAATACCTCGGCAAAAAGTCAATCTTTCGAGGTACTGTAATTTGTATTCGTGTGGAAGAAGTCAGAAAAGCCTTGAATACAAGCACTTTAAATTTTAATAGGTGCAAAAAGAAAAGAACCGCAGTCTTGACACATTGTATCAAAATTGCGGTTCTTATTTGGTGGAGGTGAGGAGAATCGAACTCCTGTCCGAAGGTTTATTCCCAAGGCTTTCTACGAGTGTAGTTTGCATTTTAAAATCCCTTGCATCACCGCCTGCAAACAGGCTGTGGTGCTCGGTAGTTCCTAATGTGTGACAAAGGTCGGAACAAGCCAATGTTCACATTTACCGCTAAATGATGCCCTTATCTAAGTCGCGGTAATCAAAGACAGGACATGCTGCCTTAAGCGGCAGCTAATTCAACTTTAGAGTTGTCGTTTATTTTTAAAATTGCAGGTTAAAAGCGGTCCTGCGCCACTACTCGCTTACCAAGGTTCAAAGCCCCCGTCGAAACCTTTACACCCCCATATATTTATACTAATACCTAATATAGAGTATTGTACATATTATCACATTTATTCCCTAATGTAAATATGAATATTATGGCTTAAAATTGCTTTTCCTTAAGCGCTCTTTGGATATTCCTTTTGGCATCACGCTCAGCCATTGTTGCTCTTTTGTCATACAGCTTTTTGCCCTTGCAAAGTCCCACCTGCATTTTCACCTTACTTCCCTTGAAGTAAAGGCTGATGGGTATCAGGGAAAGTCCCTGCTGTTGCAAGGTTCCAAACAGTTTATTAATTTCTTTTTTGTGCATCAGAAGTTTTCTCACCCTCATTGGGTCACGGTTAAAAATGTTTCCGTGGTCGTAGGGTGAGATGTGCATACCGTTTACAAAGATTTCACCATCTACAATGTTGCACCAGCTATCTTTAAGGTTCACCTTGCCGGCACGAAGTGACTTTACCTCCGTACCGCAAAGCTCAATGCCTGCCTCATAGCTTTCCAGAACAAAGTAGTCGTGGTGAGCTTTTTTATTTTGTGTAATTGTCTTTGTACTTTCTTTCATAGCTTACACCAAATTAAAAATTAAAGGTCTGTTCTGCCCTCCAAGGCTCTTGCAAGGGTTACCTCATCGGCATATTCAAGGTCACCACCCACAGGAATACCATATGCAAGGCGAGTCACCTTAATGCCAAGTGGTTTCAGGAGTTTTGTAAGATACATAGCTGTTGCCTCACCCTCAACTGTGGGGTTTGTAGCCATAATAACCTCCTGTACCTCTTGATTATTCAGTCGGCTGAGAAGTTCTTTAATCCTGAGTTGGTCAGGGCCTATTCCGTTGAGGGGTGAAATTGCACCGTGGAGAACATGGTATGTTCCGTGGTACTCATTTGTACTCTCCATAGCCATTGCATCCCTTGGTGTTTCCACCACGCAAATTACGGAATGGTCACGGCTGTGGCTCGTGCAAACAGGGCATTTTCCCTTGTCGGTGAAGTTACAGCAGACTGTGCAATACTTAATCTTTTCCTTTGCATCAACAATGGCTTTGGAAAATTCCTCTGCCTCTGTTTTTGGCAGATTGAGAACAAAATATGCAAGTCTTTGGGCAGTTTTTGCACCTATTCCGGGAAGTTTTTCAAACTGTTCAATAAGCTTTTGCAGGGGAGCAACATTATAAACTCCCATTAAAACATACCCGGAATGTTAAGTCCGCCTGAAATTGCGGAAATTGTATCTTCCTTGTCCTTTGCAGCATTTCTGAGGGCCTCGTTAACAGCACCCATAACAATGTCGCTGAGCATTTCTACATCCTCTGGGTCAACAACCTCAGGGTCGATTTCAAGAGATTTTATCTCCATGCTCCCTGTTACAACAGCACTTACTGCTCCGCCACCTGCTGAGGCTTTGTATTCCTTTTGTTCAAGCTCGGCAGTTTTGGTTTCCATTTCTTCCTGCATCTTCTGTGCCTGACGGGCAAGCTGTTGCATATTTCCAATTCCGCCGCCACTATAATTCTTTGGTAATCTTGCTTTCATAGTAATTTCCTCACTTTTCTCTTTATATAATATAGTTTATATAGATTTTATTCTTCTGTAACATCAACACCGCTGTCCCTTAGCTTTTGAGCAAAGGTGGCAAGCGGGTCTGTTTTCTCCTGCTTTTTATCAGGAGGCTTGTATGGTCCAAGCTTGTACCTCTTTCCTGTCATCTCCTGAACAGCATCCCTAATTTTATCCTTTTGCTCGGGACTTCTCTTGAGAAGATTAAACGGAATATCTGTCTTTGCGTCAATAAGGAGATAGTCACCGCTGACATAGGCATCTGTGTTGTCAAAGGATGCGGCTATTGGTCGGCTGTATTCCTTGAGGTTTTCAACAACCTCTTGCCATCTTAAAAATGGCTCTGCATTGGCATATATTTCTTCAAGGTTGACAGGATTTCGCCTTACCGGTGCTTTTTCCTTTACAGATGAATTACTGTCCTCAATGGTTGGGAAAGGAACGCGTGATGGACTATCGGCCGGTTGGTCATTAAATTGATTCTTAGTTTCTTCCTCTTTTATAGCCAATCTGTTGCGCATTTCTTCCAACTTACTATGGAGGTCATTTGCAGTTGATGTGGTTTCCTGTGTAGGAAAGGCAGGTGCATTATCATGCTGAGATGTTTCTTCCTCTTTAACAGGAGCAGGAATTTCCTCTGCTTTATTTACTAAATCGGATTTTGGAGAATCCTCTTTAACATTTGTATTATTAGTTTGAGGAGTGTCGCCGGGCTTTGAAAATCCACCCATATTCACAGCTTTTTCCAGCTTGACAAGTCTTGCTGTCAAAGCCTCCTGACTCATATCCAGTTCGGGAGAGGTCAGCTTTACAAGGGCTGTTTCAATCTCCGTTCTGTTGGAGGAGCTTTTGCCCATTCTCTCTGCACTTCGCTGGAGAACATCCATAAAATAAACAACATCAGCCAAAGAAACAAAATCACATTGGCTTTGTGCCTCTTCAAATTCCTCATCGTTCATTACAACCATTTCACGAGGATTTCGCAAGGTCTTAATAAGCATAAAATTTCTGAAATGGTCAATCAGCTCTGCACAAAGCCTTGCCATATCCATACTTTCGCTGTGTAGCTTATCTATTATAGAAAGTGCCTTTTGCACATTCTTATTTATACAGGCTGAGGAAAGTGAGAACAGGTAATCCTTTTGGGCAAGTCCTGCCGCCTTTCTCACCACATCGGCGTCAATATCCCGGCTTATTCCAATACATCTGTCCATAATGGACAGGGAATCCCTCATTGCACCATCAGCAATTACAGCGGTTAAAAGTGCCGCTTCTTTGGTTATTGTAACATTCTCCTCATTTGCTACATACATAAGTCTGTCGGCAATATCCTCAGGAGCAATTCGGTGAAAGTCAAACCTTTGGCATCTTGACAGAATTGTCTGAGGGAGCTTATGCACCTCGGTAGTTGCAAGGATAAACACAACATGGGCAGGAGGTTCTTCAAGGGTTTTTAGCAGAGCGTTAAAGGCGGGTTCGGTAAGCATATGAACCTCGTCTATAATATACACCCTATACTTCCCCTTTGAGGGAGAAAAGGCCGCCTCTTCAATAAGGACACGAATATCCTCTATACCACGGTTGCTGGCGGCATCCATCTCCACAACATCAAGGAGATTACCCTCCTGAAAATCAATGCAATTCTGACATTTTCCGCAGGGCTCTCCGTCGTGGCTGTCAAGACAATTTACAGCCTTGGCAAGAATTTTTGCACAGGTTGTCTTACCTGTTCCCCTTGAACCGGTGAAAAGATAGGCATGGTTAATCCTTCCGTTCTTGATTTCGTTTTTAAGGGTCTTTGTCACCTGAGGCTGACCTGATACATCTGAGAATTTTTCCGGACGCCACTTGCGGTAAAGAACCTGATACATAAATTCACCACCCTGCAAATAAAAAATTGCAAACCGTTATACCGCCATAACGGCAGAGATTTATATAAGTGAACGACAGACTTACTACATCGCATCGGTAACACTGCTTAATGCTGCTCGGTTCCCCGCCTGACATGGTTCACAGGCACTAATCGTATAGGGCCTGTCGCTCGCTTATACAAACCTAAGGAAACACTAAATAAATCGAATTTGAAACTCTTTGGCGTTCCCCTAAATAAAGGTTTGCAATTAACTCTGTACATTATAGCATAGCAAACAGGGAAAATCAAGTCGTTTTTTTGTGTTTTCCCCTTGAAATAGAATATTGTTTATTGTATAATATCTGTAATCATAATTTGTTACTATAGGCACTGATTGAAAAGAAATTCACTTTTTAATTGGTGTTTTTAGTGAGATTTTATACCATATTATTTTAGGAGCATTACAGATATATGATTAGCGGTGCAGACATAATGATAAAGTGCCTTGAAGCCGAGGGCGTTACAACTGTCTTTGGCTATCCCGGTGCGGCAATATGTCCATTTTATGATTCACTTTACAAATCAGATATTAAGCATATACTTGTAAGGATGGAGCAGTCTGCTGTTCACGCTGCAAACGGATACAGCAGGTGCAGTAACAAGGTTGGAGTTTGTGTTGCAACCTCCGGCCCCGGCGCTACAAATATGATTACCGGCATTGCAACTGCCTATTCCGACAGTATTCCTGTAATTTGCATTACAGGTCAGGTTAAAAGGGAGCTTTTGGGTAGAGATGTTTTTCAGGAGGCTGATATAACAGGTGCCTGTGAACCATTTGTAAAGCACAGCTACCTTGTAAACGACACAAAGGATTTGCCAAGGGTTTTCAAAGAGGCTTTTCACATTGCCACAACAGGCAGAATGGGTCCTGTTCTCATTGACATTCCACAGGATGTTCAGGAGGAAGAGATTGAGTCCTTTGAGTACCCCGAAAGTGTTGACATTGTAGGCTACAAGCCAAATGTCCGTGGCCACAAGATGCAGATTAAAAAGGCTGTTGAGCTGATTAAGGAGGCAAAGCGTCCTCTTATTGTTGCAGGTGGCGGTGTGCTTTCTTCGGGAAGTAAGCTAAAGCTTGTTAAATTTGCAGAAACCACAGGTATTCCTGTTATATCAACCCTTATGGGAATCGGCGTTATGCCAAGTGAGCATATGAGATACCTTGGTATGCTTGGAACTCACGGCAAAAAGTACGCAAACCGTGCTTTGCACGAAAGTGATTTGCTCATTGTATGCGGTGCAAGGCTTGGTGACAGAGCTGTGGCAAGACCTGACCAGGTAAGTCAGACAAGTAAGATTATTCATATTGATATAGACCCTGCTGAAATAGGAAAAAATGTAAAGACAACTGTTCCTATTGTAGGGGATATGAAGAATGTTATAGAAAAGCTGATTGAGGAAATCGGCGACTACCATATCCCACACGAATGGTGTGAAACTTACAGGGACTGGAAGAAAAATCTTTACAGAACTCCACCTGTTACAGAGGGATTTGTTGAGCCAAGGTCACTGGTTGCAAAGCTATCCTTTATGATGAAGAGTAAGGGAATCCTTGTTGCGGATGTTGGTCAAAACCAGATTTGGTGTGCCAACAACTTCCGCATTCGTGAGGGCAGGTTCCTTACAACAGGCGGTATGGGTACAATGGGTTACAGCGTTCCTGCTGCAATAGGTGCAAAGCTGGCAAGACCAACGAGAGATGTTGTTGCTGTGTGCGGTGACGGTTCTTTCCAGATGAATCTTACAGAGCTTGGCACAATTATGCAGAACAACATTGACATAAAGATTATTGTTATGAGGAACAACCGTCTTGGTATGGTTAGAGAACTTCAGACAAAGCAGTACGAAAGCAGATACAGCGCTACAATTCTGGCTGACCCTGACTTTAAGGAAATAGCCAAGGCTTACGGAATAAAGTCTGCCGAGGTAAACTCCAATGAAGAAGCCGAGCGTATCGCTGAGGAAATGTTCAAGCTGAAAGAACCATTCATCCTCATTTGCAATGTTTATCCCGACACCCCATCAATATAAATTAAAGAGTGAAATATACTATGAAATACACTTTATCAGTTATTGTTGAAAACCACCCGGGTGTTTTGTCAAAGATTTCAGGTCTTTTCTCAAGAAGAGCCTTTAACATTGACAGCCTTGCTGTTGGCGCAACAAGCAATCCTGCAATTTCAAGGATTACAATAGTTGCCGACGGTGATGAATATGTGGTGGAACAACTTGAAAAACAACTTAATAAACTTATCCCTGTTATCAAGGTAAAAAGACTTGTGGAGGGTGAATACATCAGCCGTGAGCTTTTGCTTATCAAGGTGAGCTGTAACAACAAAAAGCGTGAAGAGATTATGCGTATTGCACAGGTTATGTCAGCAAAGGTTGTTGATGTTGCGGCAAACACAATCACCCTTGAGTACTCTGAAACACTTGACAGGATTGACACACTGCTTGACCTTTTAAAGCCTTTCGGTATCAAGGAAATTGTGCGTACAGGCACGGTTGCAATTGAAAAGGGTCAGGGAGAAGCCTACCACAGCGGTTTTAACGACTAAGCGATTAATTAGCATTACTTTTCGATATGCTATTTAACCATATATTTGCCAATTTTAAGGAGGAATATAAAATGGCAGCAAGTATTTTTTATCAATCAGACTGTGACCTTAACCTTTTAAAGGATAAGACAGTTGCTATCATTGGCTATGGTAGCCAGGGTCACGCTCACGCACTTAATCTTAAGGACAGCGGTGTAAATGTTATCATCGGCCTTTATGAGGGTTCTAAGAGCTGGAAAAAGGCTGAGGACCAGGGCTTTGAAGTTTACACAGCTGCTGAAGCTGCAAAAAAGGCTGACATCATTATGATTCTTATCAATGATGAAAAGCAGGCAGCAATGTATAAGAAGGACATCGAACCAAACCTTGAAGAGGGTAACATGCTTATGTTCGCTCACGGTTTTGCTATTCACTTTGGTCAGATTGTACCACCTGCAAATGTTGATGTTACAATGATTGCACCAAAGGGACCGGGTCACACAGTTCGTTCTGAATATCAGGCAGGCAAGGGTGTTCCATGCCTCGTAGCTGTTCATCAGGATGCAACAGGTATGGCACAGCAGATGGCTCTTGCATATGCAGCAGGTATCGGCGGTAGCCGTGCAGGTGTTCTTGAAACAACCTTCAAGACAGAAACAGAAACAGACCTCTTTGGTGAGCAGGCTGTTCTCTGCGGTGGTGTTTGCGCACTTATGCAGTGTGGTTTTGAAACACTTGTTGAAGCCGGTTACGACCCAAGAAACGCTTACTTTGAGTGTATCCACGAGATGAAGCTTATTGTTGACCTTATTTATCAGTCAGGCTTTGCAGGTATGAGATATTCTATCTCCAACACAGCAGAGTACGGCGACTACATCACAGGTCCAAAGATTGTTACAGAGGACACAAAGAAGGCTATGAAGCAGGTTCTCGCTGACATCCAGAGCGGTGCTTTTGCTAAGGACTTCCTTCTTGATATGTCACCTGCAGGCGGTCAGGCTCACTTTAGAGCTATGCGCAACAATGCCGCACAGCATCCATCAGAAATTGTTGGTGCAGAAATCAGAAAGCTTTATAGCTGGGATGAAGAGGATAAGCTCATCAACAACTAATCCTATTAAAACTTTATATGTGGGAATTTCACCCATAATTCTCGAAAAGGCTGTTCCGTTTTGGAACAGCCTTTTTGGATATATATAACAATATTTGTTCATAAATTCTTAATAATTCTAACGATAGATAATTGTTTTATTTATAAAATAACATTATAATTATACGGAGGAATAAAGGAGGATATTATGAAAAAAATTATTTCTTTAGTTATGGCAACAGTAATGCTATTAACCGTAATGACAACAGCAATTTCTGTTTCTGCATTAGAAACAGACACAACAGCAGTCGGTGACTCCGGCACAGTAGGCACAATAAGCTGGTACCTTGACAGCGACGGTACACTTACCCTTTCAGGTAACGGATATATGCCTGACTTCAGTTATAGTAGTGCACCATGGTGTAGTTATGATTTAGAAAAAAAGGTTAAAACCGCTATTATCGGTGCAGGAATCAAAAGCATAGGTTCTCATGCATTTTACTTCAATGATAATCTAAAGACTGTTACATTTTTGGCTAATTCCAGCATTGAAAAGATAGGCAAATATGCTTTTGCATATACAGGAATTGAGTCAATCGTTTTACCAAGTTCCGTAAAAACCATTGATGGATACGCTTTTTATTATGCTGACAGTCTTACATCAATTTCAAGTAATGCGTCAGTAACTTTAGAGAGCCATGCTATCTCTTCTTGCAACAATCTAACTAATGTAAATTTGCCAAAGGCAACATTTAGTCCATATTCTTTAGGATATGATTCCAACGTACAAACCTTGAGCGCAGGCACATTAAAGGAACGTGCACTTTACGGACTCTCCTCACTTAAGACTTTAAACTTAACTAACGCAAAGTCTATTGGCAAATATGCTCTTCACGGTTGTAACAACATCAGGACCGTTTCTTCAAACGCTACTTCTGTTGGGGACTGGGCATTTAACAATTGTTCTTCATTGCAGACTGTAAGCCTGCCAAAAGCAACATCAATAGGCGAATATGCTTTCTATCAGCTAAACAACCTTACAACAGTAAAGCTTGGCAAGGTACAGAATATTAAGCAAGGTGCTTTTTATGAATGTAAAAAGCTCACAACTGTAACAGGCACAAGCAATCTAAGGACTATTGGTGATTACGCTTTTGACCTTGATACAAAGCTAAGGAATCTTTCAACATCAAGCAGACTTACCTACATTGGCGACTACTCTTTCTCAAACTGTAAGGCTCTTACAGGTAGCATAAACACCACCAATGTAACATATGTGGGCAGATACGCATTTGCAAACTGCTACAACCTTAAGTCAACCCTTGTATTCAAAAAGGTTAAGACTATTGAGTATGAGGCATTTACTAACTGCAAGAAAATCAAGTGTAATTCCTTAGGTTCAAAGATTACAAAGCTTGGTGCTTATTCTTTCCTTGGTTGCAGTTCAGTAAAATCACTTTACATTCCTTCTTGCTGTAAGGATGTTGGATTTGATTCATTAATCAAGAATGTTACCTCCTGTACAGTATCTTCAACAGGATATCTTGATGTAAAGTACAACCGTAACGGTGCAAAAATTGCTATCTACGGTGACAAGGGTAGTGCAGCACAGACTCATGCAAATATTTACAAAAGCCGTTTTTACTATGCGGTAAAGAAAATCACTCTTAATAAAACCACTGCCAAGATAAAGGTGAAGAAAACCACTAAGATTAAGGTAAAGGCTATCACACCAAAGAACGCAAAGATTAAGAGCGTTACTTTCACTTCATCTAACAAAAAGATTGCAACAGTTTCTTCAAAGGGCGTTGTAAAGGGCGTTAAAAAGGGAACTTGCTATGTTTATGCAAAGGCAAAGGACGGTTCAGGTAAATCTGCTAAGGTAAAGATTATTGTAAAATAACACAACAAAACTAATGGCTATGAGAAAATCTCATAGCCATTTTTCTTTGAATTTATTTATTTCAGTAACCTCATTGAATAAAGTATGCAAATCATTGAAAGTCCTGTATCGCTAAGAACCCCAAGCCACATAGGAGCAATTCCCACCACCGCAAGGGCGATTACAAGGGCTTTTACAACAAGGGCAAAGGTGATGTTTGCCTTGATTGTTGACATAATCTTTCGTGAGATTTTCACCATATATGGCAGTTGCTTTAATGTACCGTCAGCAAGAACAGCATCACTTGCCTCAATAGCGGCATCACTTCCAAGTCCCATTGCTATTCCACAATCAGCCAAAGCGATTACCGGAGCGTCGTTTATTCCGTCACCAACAAAAACGGTGGAGTTGTGGTTTTGACTAAGTTCTTTCATATGACTAACCTTTTCGTCAGGTAAAAGGTTGCTATATACTTTCGTAATTCCTGCAAGGTATGCAATATTCTTTGCCTTATCTTCCCTGTCACCGGTAAGCATTACAAGCTGATTTGCACCCATATTTTTTAATGTATCAAGAACTTCTTTGCTTTCCTCACGGATTGTGTCGGTTACAGTAATTCCACCCTGCAATTTTCCGTTAACAATTAGGAAAACAGAGGAATTATCCTTTACCTTATTTTTGTCATCATCACTTAGAAGTCCAACACCTCCAACAGAGATTTTTTTGCCATCTATTTCTGCTGACACACCATGACCCGCTTTTTCTGTTATGTTGTCAGCCTTTGCCAAGAAAATACCATTTTCCTCTGCTTTTGTTTTAATTGCAAGTGCTATTGGGTGGGTGCTGTATTCCTCCGCAGAGGCACAGTAGCTGAGGATTTCATCTTTGCTCATATCACCAAAGGCTGTTACACTGCCCACCTTGATTTTTCCTGTTGTAAGTGTGCCTGTCTTATCAAAAACGAAACAATCAGCCTTAGAAAGAGCCTCAACATACTTTCCGCCCTTTATCATAATTCCCTTTTTACTTGCCCCTCCTATGCCTGCAAAGTAAGCAAGGGGAACAGAAATTACAATAGCACAAGGGCAAGATGCTACAAGGCACACAAGTGCCCTATAAAGCCAAAGGGAGAAGTCACCAAAAATAAGTGTAGGAACAACTGCAACAAGTACTGAAATTACTATTACAATAGGGGTATATACCTTTGCAAATCTTGTGATGAATTTTTCCGATTCACCTTTGTTTTTCTGGCTCTCTCCTACCATTTTAAGGATTCTTGAGGCGGCGGAATTTTCAGCAGTTTTGGCGGTGAGTATTTTTATAACGCCCTCACCGTTTTGCATACCACTCATAACCTCTGTTCCCGGAGTTCCCTCAACAGGAACGCTCTCCCCGGTTATTGCTGATGTATCTATAGAGGAATTCCCCTGCACAACAGTACCGTCCAAGGGGATTCTTTCGTATGGTTTTACAAGGATTGTACTGCCTATCTTAACATTTTCCGCAGGAACCTCAACCTCTTCCCCGTTTTCTATTAGAATTGCCTTATCGGGTCTGATTTTTGCCAAAGTTTCAATATTCTTTTTAGAGCGACCTACTGCAACATCTTCAAGCAGTTCACCAAACTGAAACAGTATGGTTACAAGAGCCGCCTCGGTAAATTCACCAAGGCAAAATGCCGCAATTACCGCTATGGTAAGGAGTGTGGTTTCATCCAGCTTTAGCCTTATAGCTGACTTTATACCCTTGATAAATGTTTCGTTGCCGGCAAGGACAGTTGCCACACCACAGGCTATTCCTATTATAATTGGGTTCAAATCAACACTCAAATGCAGAATAATACACAGAACTGTAACCACCGCAGAAAACACAAGGAGTATAGTTTTAATCTTGCTGTGGGATTCTTCCTCGTTGTGAGAGCTATTATGGCTGTGTTCCTCACTGCAACAGTTGTGGTGTTCACAACAATCTTCTTTGTGACAATGCTCATTGGCTTCGTGTTCATCTTCTTGGCAATGCCCACACCCACAATGGATATCTGTTACCTTAAATTCTTCCATTACTCATCCTCCATAATATGCTCAAGACCCATTTGATAAATCAGTTCAACATGAAGGTCGTCAAGGCTGTAAAAGCTTTGTTTGCCCTGTTTTTCCACCTTTACAATATGGTTGTTACGAAGAACCTTTAGCTGGTGGCTTATGGCACTTTGCTCCATATTAAGGCAATCTGCAATACAACAAACCGACAGGCTGTTGTGGCGGAGCATACTAATTATTTTTAGCCTGGTGCTGTCCCCAAATACCTTGAAAAAATCTGCAAGCAATGGTACTTTCTTCTCGTCCGGTAAGTTCTTTTTAGCCATTTCCATTTCGTCTTTATGTTCACTATGATTTGTACATTTATTTTCCATAGTAACCCCTCCTTAGACTGTTTATGAATATATGAACATATGAAGAACTATTCATATGTTACTTACATTATATGACTCAATATCTTCTTTGTCAATGCTTTTCGAAAATTTTTCTTTATGAAAAAACAAAGGCAAAAAGGACAACCCCTTCGGATTGTCCTTTTCATAACTATAAATAGTTATTATTTTGAATCAAGTTCATTAAGGTCATATGGAGTCTGCTGATAAACGAAGTAGTTGAGCCAGTTTGCAAAGAGCAAAAAAGCTGTGCTCCTCCACTTTTTATCCGGCACCTTTGTCACATCATCATTGGGAAAATACCTGAAAGGAATTTCGGGATTCAGACCCTTTTTAACATCTCTTTCATATTCCTGTGCCAAAGTCATTCTGTCATATTCGGCGTGACCAAACACAAAGAATTTTCTGCAAGGCTTGTCGGCAACAATGGCTATTCCCGACTTTTCTCCAGATGCAAGGACATCTAAATTAGGATTTGCCAAAATTTCCCCCGGAACACTTTCGGTGTATCGTGAATGAGGCATCATAAACACATCGTCCAGACCTCTCAACAAAGGGTGGAGATTTTGTAAAATTCTATGTCGATAAATTCCGCTTAGCTTTTTGGGCAGATCCCTTTTATTTATTCCGTAGTGATAGTAAAGCCCTGCCTGTGCGCCCCAACAAATGTGAAGAGTTGACCATACATTCTTTTTTGCCCACTCCATAATTTCGGTAAGCTCCTGCCAATAATCTACATCTTCAAATTTCATATGTTCCACAGGCGCACCTGTGATTATCATACCGTCGTAACGGCTGTCCTTTATCTCGTCAAAGGTTTTGTAAAATGTGTCAAGATGGTGCTGACTTACATTTTTAGCCTGATGACTGCGCATATGAAGTAAATCCACATCCACCTGTAATGAAGTGTTGCCCAAAAGACGAATAAGCTGTGTTTCTGTTTCAATCTTAGTGGGCATTATGTTAAGGATAACAATTTTGAGGGGTCGGATATCCTGTGTTATGGCCCTGTCCTCGGTCATAATAAAAATATTTTCCTCTTCCAATATTTTAATAGCCGGCAAATTGTTAGCAACCTTAATAGGCATATAACCCCTCCTTTCAAATTATATCGGGTTATTATAGTTATTATAATTAATACTGCTTGCCCCAGTAAACCATATGCTTTGCAGGTTTACCACAGCATACGCAGGTGTCGGAAAGATGTTCTTCTTCAAAAGGAATACAACGTGACTTAACTCCCCCTGTAACATCCTTAATCTTTTCTTCACATTCCTTGTCACCGCACCACATAGCCTTGATAAAGCCGGGATGATTCTCCGCTGTATCAACAAATTCGTCAAATGTAGTAGCAGTAAAGGTTTTTTCCTGCATATTTTTAAGTGCCTTTTCGTACATTCCGTCGTGTACCATCTGGAGAGCCTCTGCCACCTTGGACTCAAGCTCATCAAGAGAAACAAAAATCTTCTCCCTTGTATCACGGCGAACAATTACGCACTGATTATTTTCAATATCCTTTGGACCAATTTCAATTCTGATAGGCACACCCTTCATCTCGTACTGAGAGAACTTCCAGCCGGGTGAATTGTCGCTGTCGTCCAACTTAACACGGTAGTCCTTTTTAAGTCTGTCAAAGAGCTCCTGTGCCTTTTCAAGCACACCCTCCTTGTGCTGTGCAATAGGAACGATTGCTACCTGAATTGGTGAAACCTTTGGTGGGAGAACAAGTCCCTCATCGTCACCGTGTACCATTATTATTGCACCAATCATACGAGTAGATACACCCCATGATGTCTGATGTGGGTAGTGCTGTTTGTTATCCCTGCCCTGGAATGTGATGTCAAAGCTTTTTGCAAATCCGTCACCAAAGTAGTGGGATGTACCGCCCTGAAGGGCAACACCGTTGTGCATCATTGGTTCAATTGTATATGTTTCCTCAGCACCGGCAAATTTTTCTTTCTCTGTCTTTCTACCGATAACAGCAGGAATAGCAAGGGTTTCCTTGTAGAAATCTTCATAAACATGGAGCATCCTAAGGGTTTCTTCCCTTGCTTCCTCCTCAGTTTCGTGCATTGTGTGACCCTCTTGCCACAAAAATTCGCTTGTACGCAGGAATGGACGGGTAGTTTTCTCCCATCTTACAACAGAACACCACTGGTTATAAAGCTTTGGCAAATCTCTGTATGTTTCAATAACTTTGCTGTAATGCTCGCAAAACAGAGTTTCTGAAGTTGGGCGAACACAAAGTCTTTCGTTAAGCTTTTCGTCACCGCCAACAGTTACCCAAGCACATTCGGGGGCAAAGCCCTCAACATGGTCTTTCTCCTTTTGGAGCAGACTTTCGGGGATAAACATAGGCATATATACATTTTCGTGACCTGTTTCCTTAAATCTTCTGTCAAGGTCAGCCTGGATATTCTCCCAGATAGCATAACCGTATGGACGGATAACCATACATCCCTTAACACCGCTATAATCAATAAGCTCTGCCTTTTTTACAATGTCAGTGTACCACTTTGCAAAGTCCTCATCACGGCTTGTAATGGCAGAAACAAACTTTTTGTTATTTCCCATTTTCATAAACCCCTTTCTAGTCTAGGGAAACACTGATTAAATCACGATTCAGTGTTCCCTTATTACGCATTGTTTTTATTATACAAAAAACATATTGTTTTTTCAAGTACAATCACAAAATTGGAGGAAAACACCTTATTTTTGCAAAAGAAAAGAGGGACGGAAAACCGACCCTCTGCTTATTAATCAAATTTATTTAAAAAATTGATTAGGAATTCTGCTCGATATAAGAAACAAGAGCTCCAACTGTTTTGATGTTTTCAACATCCTCGTCCGGAACTTCAATGCTGAATTCGTCTTCGATAGACATAAGCAAATCTACAACATCAAGAGAATCTGCGCCTAAATCTTCCTGAAGAGAAGTATCCTCTGTAATTGTATCCTCCTCAACATCAAACTGATCAGCTAAGATAGTCTTTACTTTTTCTAATACCATAATAATATCCTCCTGTTTGTATAAACAAAATAATCATCAGCTTTTATAGACAAATTATCATTAATTTGATAAAATAGTCACATAGCCGTTACAATTATACTATAAGCAAATTGTAACTTTGTCAATATTTATTTCAAAATTTTCATATTTTATTACAAATTTTAAGGAGAAACTATGCCAAAGAAAAAATATGCTGTTATCGGACATCCAATAGGACACACAATGTCACCATTCATTCATAAAAGACTTTTTTCTCTTG
>JBJEPA010000272.1:0-3642 GCA_051880995.1 Ruminococcus sp. | reverse complement strand
AACTCAAAAATGAAATTTTGCAACGAAAATCCTGCAAAATGGTAAAAAATAGGTATAAAATAATCAATTTATATTATTTTATTATTAATAGTTGCAATTTAATAGTATCTTTGAACCATTTATCCTTAAAAACATTGATTTTTTAGAGTTGGAGTGCTATTATCCTAACATCAAAAGTAAATCAGCAAACGAGCGATGGGGCTACATTTTATGTGTAGTCCCATTTTGCTTTATTTAAACTATTTGGCGATTTGCAAGATTTGATATAAAATCCGTCATTTTGTTTTATGGAGGAAGATAATATGGAAAACATTAGAGAGGCTGTAAAAGAGAAAGTTGAAATCTCTATTGAAAATGTAAGTATGACTTATCAGGCGGATAACGGCAACGATGTGACAGCTCTTACTGACATTAATCTTGAAGTGAAAAAGGGTGAATTTGTTGCGTTGCTTGGTCCATCCGGCTGCGGTAAATCAACTCTTCTAAATATTATTGCTGATTTACTCCAGCCAACAGAGGGTAATGTTACTGTGGGTGGTGAAACGCCAAAGGAGGCCAGACTGAAACAAAGATATGGCATTGTATTTCAAAGACCGGTCCCTTTTGATTGGCGTACTGTTCAGAAAAATATTGAATTGCCCTTGGAGGTAATGAAGTGGAAAAAAGAGGACAGAAAAGAAAGAAGTACAAAAATGTTAGGTCTTGTAAATCTTTCTGATTTTGCAGATCACTATCCACAACAGCTGTCAGGTGGTATGCAACAGAGGGTTGGTATTGCAAGAGCCCTTGCAATCAATCCAGAAATACTTTTGATGGATGAACCTTTCTCGGCCCTTGATGAATTTACTAAAGAAAAGCTTCACGAGGATATTCTTCATATTTGGAGAAAAACGAAAAAAACCATTGTTTTCGTAACACATAATATTCAGGAGGCTGTTTATTTATCAGATAAGATTGTTGTTTTATCTCCCCATCCGGGAAGGGTTTCGGCAATAATAGATGTTAATAAAGAGCTTCCTCGTCCGAGAGTACCTCAGATGAAAACAGATGTGGCGTTCAATAAACTCGTCTCAAAAGTGAGAAACAGCTTTGAGGGGGTCTGATATATGAAAGTAAAGCATAAGTTTCCTCCCAAATGGTTTGTAACACTGGTGTGGATATTAGGGTTTTTATTGTTGTGGGAGATAGGGGCATTTTTGGTTGAAAACAATCCCAGGATAAGAAATCCTGAATATATTCTTCCCCATATGTGGCAGATTTTTGCATCATTCTTTGATACAAACCTGACCACAGCTACACAAACGCCTTTTCAGGTGGTGCTCACAGCTTGCGGAGATACCCTTTCAAGGGCAGGCATAGGCTTTATTATTGGTTTATCAGCCGGTTTTATTTTGGCTTTGCTTATGAATTTAAGCAATATAGTGGAAAAGGTTGCATTCCCTTATTTAATGCTT
Source organism: Ruminococcus sp. (assembly GCA_051880995.1). Taxonomy (GTDB): domain Bacteria; phylum Bacillota; class Clostridia; order Oscillospirales; family Acutalibacteraceae; genus Ruminococcoides. The sequence goes on along the minus strand of JBJEPA010000272.1, from coordinate 2,188 downwards.
ATACAGGTAATTCCGATTTTGGGCTTGGCTCCCATTATTCTTGCTCTTACCGGTGATATTGGAACAAGTCGTATGGTGATTGCGGCAATACTTACCTTCTATCCTGTTTCAGCAAATACGCTGGCGGGATTTAAGTCGGTATCAACGGAGCAAAAACAGCTTATGTTCAACTATGCTGCAAAAACACCTGTGACATATTGGAAGCTGATGTTTCCCACATGTATTCCATATTTCTTTACAGGTTTGAAAACAGCTGCTCCAATGGCAATTACAGCGTCAATTCTTGTAGATACACTTCAAGGTGACGGTGGATTAGGCTGTGCACTATCTCAGTCACTAAAGCATAACACAACCATTTATGTCTTTTGGGAAATAGTAATTGTTGCAGCGGCAGTTGGTATTTTCAGTTTTTATTTAATGGGAATAATTGAAAACATAGTGTCACCTTTAAAGAGAATTGACAGAAAGGTTAAGAAGGGGTGATAAAAATGAAAAGGTTTTTTAGGTCAAGAAAATGGAGGGCTTTTTCATCAATACTGTATCCGGTATTATTCGGGGTTATCATAATCACTCTTTGGCAAACTGAGATTTTACATACCATAATAAATACAACAACAGATATTTTGCCGGTTCCGTCAAAAATATGCGAAATAATTGCAGATAACTTCCCAAAGCTTATGGGTAATTTACGGGTGACTGTTGTACCTACAATCATAGGCTTAGCATTAGGTTCACTAATTGGATACGGCATAGCGGTTATTGCAAGTATTTTTACAAAATGGGGTTCAGGGGGAATAACATTGGTAAGTTGCTTTAATGCTATTCCAATTGTAGCCTTGGCACCGATTTTCAATAACCTTTGCAAAAATGCTTCAAATGATATTAGTATCAGAGGTATGTTAGCAAAGATTTTGGTTGTAATGATTTTGTGTATGGCTTCAATGAGTATTAATGCATACAGAGGTCTTACGGAGCTTCCGCCATTTTCAAGCGATATGATGAAATCCTATGCAGCTAGCAAAAAAGTTACATTTGTAAAATTAAGACTACCAAATAGTGTTCCTTATGTATTTACGGCACTTAGGGTTTCTGTTCCGATTTCCGTAATTAGTGCTTTGGTATCAGAGTACTTTATAGATACAAGAGAAGGCTCGTCAACATTTTGTCCGGGTCTTGGAAGAATGATAAGAGATACAATATTAAAATGCCAGTATTCAGCGGCTTGGTCATATATAGCTGTAGCTTGTTTACTTGGTATTGCAATGTTTGCAGTTCTTATGATTTTTGAATCAGTTATGTTAAAGAACCGCCAAAAGCAGTAGTTCTTACATATAAATACTATCATTAAAAAGAAGGAGTAATCATTATGAAAAAGAAAATGACAACAAAAATGTTAGCAATGTTAATGGCAGTCTTTATGGCTGTTGCATCATTTGCAGGCTGTGGTGAATCCGATGATAAATCACAAAGCGGTACATCATCAGCAGATAATGAGAGTAAAACAGCAAAACTTATGGCTGCAGCAGAGGGTGCAGTAGGTAACTGGGGCTTGGGTAATGAATATGAAATTCAGGCTCTGTTACAGAAGTATGGCTATGATACCTCCTATACATCACAGGCATTCGATATGGATGGTTTTGATACAGACGAAATCTTACTGGCTTCAGCTATGACCTACAATGAACTTGGTCTTGTAAAGAACAGCTACGAGGGCGGTTATAAATACGGTGACACAGTATCAGTAATTGATATGAATGACGAGGGCGTTGCAATGCTGGAGGATATGCTTTTCTGCACAAAGGATTTTGCAAAGGAAAATCCTGAAACAGTAAAGGCTTTCGTTTATGCTTCTATGAAGGGCTGGGCATATGCTTGTGAGAACACAGAAGAAGCAGCTGAAATTTGCTACAAGTACGGTTCTTCCGTATCCCCTGAGCATCAGGCTTATATGGCTGATGAAGCAGCAAAATTGGTTTCAACCGATATGCAGGGCGATACTGTTGATTCTAAGGAATATGGTTCAATTAAGGAAGACGCAGTACAGCAGACTCTTGACCTTTGCAAAAAGTATATTAACTTAGATGACTCAGACGCATCAGCAAAGCTTGAGAAAATGACAACAGCAGATGTTTATGACGATTCATTTATCAAAGAGGTAATTGACCTCCTTAACAGCAAGGAAACACCT
>JBJEPA010000271.1:0-3671 GCA_051880995.1 Ruminococcus sp. | reverse complement strand
ATAGATGAACTGAATGAGTGCTAGATTTATATACCCATTTGCATGAGCTTGGTGTTCCTGAGAATACAGAACATTTACAGAAAACATGGAACACAATTTGCAACGACGAAAATCATCATATAATTGTCTGCGAGGTTGACGGCAAAATTGTCGCTTCCTGCGTTTGTGTTATAATTCCGAATCTTACAAGAAATATCCGTCCCTATGCTTTTATAGAAAATGTGGTTACTCACGCTGATTACAGAGGAAAAGGCTATGCAACAGCAAGATTTGAAATGAAGGATGGTAAGGCAAAGCAATGACCACCGAATTCAACTACAGTTGGTTACTTTTACAAGGATAGGTTGGAAACCGAGAGTCGTAAAAGAGCGTGTAGTGATGTCAGACTTGAAACATCAATCAAAGATGGTGCAAACAAATGCACTCAAGATGTTGAAGCGTCGTGTACCGAACGGTACGCACGGTGGTGTGAGAGGGTGGCTACTCAACTAATGGGTAGCCTCCTACTCAATTTTGGGGCTGTTAATGCGACAGCCCTTCGTTTTTTTTGAATAAAACTATATTCAGCTACTTGACAACGCATAGTAGTAGTGATACAATGACAAACATAAAAGCTACTTTGTAACACAAAGTAGTTAATTGAAAGGATGATTCCTTTTGGGAGATTCACAACTTTTGCGGGGAATTTTAGAGGGCTGCATTCTGGCGGTTATAGCAAAAGGAGAAACCTACGGTTATGAAATCCTTGCGGAGCTTGAGAAAAACGGCTTTGAAAATTTGCTGGAGGGAACGCTCTATCCCGTGCTTACACGTTTGGAGAAGAAGGAACTGATTTCTTGCAGAAAAGCGAAATCACCGTTCGGTCCCATACGCAAATATTACTCAATTACAGAAAACGGCAAAATCAGCTTGCAGGAATTTAAATCGGGCTATGAAAAAATTACCGCGTCTGCAAACAAGATTTTATACAGAGAGGAGTCAGACAAAAATGAATGAGAGTTATTCATTTTATACTGAAAAGCTTAACGGAGAATACCGAATGGTGTTCAGTAAGATTGAACTTTACGTTACTACAAAATACATTGACGGGGTTACAAAGGAGGAGCAGCTGAGCGAACTTCTGGATATATTTTTAGCCGCACAGTCAGAGGGAAAGCCCATACATAAAATTACGGGTAATAATCTGGAGCGTTTTTGCAAAACTTTCTGTTCGGGTTATGGTGTGAAGAACAGACTTTTAGATTTTTTAGATTTTCTGAAAAACATTACATTGTGGCTGTTTGTCGTTGCTGCTGTAGATATGCTGTTTATAGCTTTGGATTATTTTGACGGAACGCAGGTTGACTTATGGACTTCAAACAGCAGTATTAATATACCCGCTTATCTGATTGGAATAGCGATATCATTATTAATCGGATTGACTTCAAATCTGATTGTACGGCATATAATGTTCTGCACAAAGCGAATCTCTATGACGGTCTTGCAGGTCATTGATTTCTTTGTAGTGATTGGAGCTATGATTTTAACCCTGATATTTATTCTGACTAATAGCGATACCCTTTGTAATTGTCCTGACTGGGTAATTATGCTGATTTGTGCTGCTTATCTTATTCCGTATTATTTGTTTAATTACAAGCGTTTGCGTGAAAAGAAACGCAATAAAGTCAGATTTAAGGATATGGTAGCCAGAGAATCGGAGAATCCGATTCCCTTGGTAATGGAAAAGAAATTTCAGAAAGCAAATAAAAGAAATATGAAAAAGGGCAAGGGCGAGCTCTCAATGGCTGATTTCCTGAAAAAAGAGGAGAAGGATTGCAGAATCACAGAAAAATCTAAATGGTTCTATATTTTGTTGCCGATAGTGGTAATTGTACCGGCATATCTGGCGGAAGATGTGTCAGGCGGTTTTCAAAGTGCAGCGGACAGCATAATCTTCATTTGTGTTATGATGATTATAGAATATGCAATTATGTTTGGATTATGGAAAATAGCAAAAAGTGGAGCCAAGGATCGCAGAGCCTGGATTGAAAAGAAATGGGCTGAATTAGAGTCTGAAACCGACGATTTCCTGAATGAAACAGAAGAAACTGACTAACAAGCTCATATGTGAATGATTTTTATCTATCGTATAAAAGAGAAACAGATTAAGTTATAAATTTATAGAATAATGAAAAAGTAATAATAAAGATGAATTTTTGATGAGAAAACAAGAGTAAAATGAAAAAGAAGGTGCTGTCGCTTTATTCTGGAATCACCCGTTTGTAAGCAATGAAACCGACGAAACAAACCTTGCGAGTATAGCTGTGTATAAAAAGTACCGTACGAATGATAAAATACCTGTTGAATTTGATTCGGCAGAATGTCAGGAGCAAATCAATGAGCTTAAGCAATATGGATTTACCAATATAAAATCAAAAGTATATAAACGAATCCGCAGGCTGACAAGTGAGAAATACATATCTTTAGTTAAGACCTATTCGACCATAACGCTTTGTCTGAAAAACTTCGGAACACTTTTGAAAATGATATGAAAAAAGCTATTGATGATGTCGGTGGAGTTATTAATATTTACGATACGATTGATTTGTATTTAGGGGGGAATTCACTATGAACATAGAGTACAGAAAGGCAACGCTTGATGAAGCGGAAAAAGTATGCTATATTGTTCAGCACACAAAGGCTGAAATTTATCCCCATTATTATACAAAAGCAGTTGTTGACTTTTTCGGCAGACTTCACAGCATTGATAATATAGTAAAAGATATTGAAGCTGGCAGAATAAGTGTTTTAATCAAGGACGGAGAAATTATCGGCACAGGCAGTCATACCGATAATCATATCACAAGGGTTTATGTTCTGCCTGAATTTCAGGGACAAGGCTACGGCGGTCGTATTATGGACGAACTGGAAAAAGAAATTTTCTCAAAATACCATTACTGTGACCTTGACGCATCTCTTCCTGCTTGTATCTTCTATGAAAACCGTGGCTTTAAAACGGTAAAGCATATCAAATACGACATCGGTGACGGTGCATTTATGATTTATGAGATTATGAGAAAGTGTAAAGAAAAATTAGATTTATAGAGGTTTATTATGAAAAAATTTTTAGGAAAGTTTTTAGTATTTGTCCTGATGGTTTCAACAGTTGGCTTTACCTCTGGTTGTACAGAGGATTTAACCTATACCGTATTGTTGGATAGTGAACATTATCCTTACAGCTATGTTGAAAACGGTGAGGTTAAGGGCTTGGAGGCTGAAATTTTAGAGGCTGTTGCCGAAAAGTCGGGTATGAATCTGACAATCACTACCGATAAGCAGGGTGAATTTAACTGCACAGCGGGAGAGCTTACTGACGGAAGTGATAAGTACGACTACACACAGCCCTATTACACCAAGGGTATAATCTTCACCACCTCGTCAAAAAGTAAAATCAACTCCTATGAGGAGCTTTTGCACAGCAAGGTGGGAGTTATTTCCGGAAGTGACGGAGAAAATTTTGCAAATCAGATTGCACCCCAGTACAACCTGACAGTTAAGACATATACATCGGCTGAAAAGATGTATAACGATGGTGAAAATGAGAAAATAGACGGATTTTTTGATGATGAACTTATTGTAAAGTCCGAAATTAAAAATGGTAGAAAACTTAGAACTTTTGAAAATGAGATCGG
>JBJEPA010000270.1:0-3682 GCA_051880995.1 Ruminococcus sp. | reverse complement strand
AAGGGAGTAGGTCGGGTAACCGGCGCGAGGGTTCAAATCCCTTGTCCTCCGCCAAGAAAAAGACGATTGCGTTGGCAGTCGTCTTTTTCAGTTATATTCGCCTTTCGGCGAATTATATCGCTTCGCAGTGATATGCAGTTTATTCTGCGTGATATTGTCCTTAGGGCAGTTTGGCGAATATAATATCACTTTGCAACGCAAAATATAACTTTCACATAGTGAAAATATCACTCTGCCTTAGGCAGAATATCACTAAATACTTTGCTATTCACATTAATTATGATATATTTTAATGAGGTGATTTAGATGTCGGACAGCCCACTTCGTAACAATTCTAAAGAATTTGCAAAGCTGATAGTTTTGCTTTGCCGTGAAATCAAATCTACCCATAAAGAGTCTGTGCTTACAAATCAACTTCTCAGAAGCGGAACATCCATTGGAGCTAATCTGCACGAAGCACAATATGCACAAGGTACAAAAGATTTTATTTCAAAACTTGAAATAGCATTAAAAGAATGCTTTGAAACAGAGTATTGGTTAGAATTATTATTTGAAACCGGCTATATTCCAAATGAGCGATACAAACAGCTTATTAGCAAGTGCGGTACCATCCGCAGAATGCTGATTTCGTCTGTAAATACAATAAAAGCTAAGCAGAAAAAGCAATAATTTTGCAAAAACCGCAAGGAAACTAATATCGGTATTTATTCGTCATCAAACATAGAATACCTTTCATATGCATCAAGGTCGTAGGACACATCGCCCCGATAGTTTTGATAACCCTTTTTTCGTGAACCGAATATGTAGGGGGAGCATTCCCCTTGGTTTGTGTAGTTCCCTTCCAGAATCTTAACCATATTAAGTGGCTTTAAAATCCAGTCAAAATTGCACCCTGTCCACTTTCCGTTTCGTCCTGATAAAAAGTCGGACTCCTCCACCTCATTAAAAAATTCCTCAAAGGTTTTGCCATATTCAAAAAGTTTTTCTTCTCCGTTGTCAATCAGTCTTTTCCGTTCAGGAGTTAGTTCCTGTGGTTTGGGCAAAGATTTACAGATTTCTGAAAACAGTTCAAGAGTGAGAGAGTAAATATCTGCCGTGCAGATATTTTTTTTACTCTCCTCTCCTTTACTTTGATTTACTTTACTTTTCTTTTCTTTACTTTCTTTTACTTTCCTTTGTGGATTATTGCATACATTTTCTGAGTTAATGTCAACATTAACCGAGTTTTTGCTTACATTATCCGAAAATTGGGTATAAGAAATTAAGAGGTATTCCTCTTTGACTTCAACCTGTTTACGGCGATTAACAGCCTCAAAATACCTTTTTTGCACCCCAACCGATGTTAGGATACCGTATTTTTCAAACAGGTCTTTGTCAAAAATACCTCTCTTAATTGAAGCTCCCACTATTTCAGAAACGACATTACCACCCAAGCCATTCTTTTTGCCAAACAATAATGCAACCTCATCTGTCCATTCACAATAGTAACCATGCTCTCCGTATATCTTTTGAAAGAGTTTAACGACTATTGCAAATCCTGTTAATCCAAATTCAGCTTCAATTAACTCAATTTTATCGTTGCAGACAACATCCATAGGAAAGTAATCAAGTCCGTTTTTAATAGGTCTTGCCATTAATACTCTCCTTTATATGTAAAACATTTACACATATTATTGTAGAGAATAATTTTTTTCTGCGCAATGCAATTATTGCATTGACAGGGGATTTTTTAGAAAATATTGCCTTGCGTTTTAATGGGTAAAATTATATAATGATTGTTATAATGAATTTCGGTCTATCCTAAAGTACAAAGCGGTATCATAGGAGGCAATATGAATAAATGCGTTTTAATAGCAGGAGCAGATGGAACAGGAAAATCCAGTTTCAGAGGTGTTCTTGAGGGTCAGGGCGTTTTGATGGGACATATTGTTGACGCTGATATGATAGCCAAGGAAAATAACTTTGACAACATCAAGGCAGGCAAATCGGCCATTGCCGAAATCAACTACTGTCTTGAGCAAAACATATCTTTTACACAGGAAACCACCCTTGCAGGTCATCGCACAAAGCGTACCGTTTTGCAGGCTCGTAAACAAGGGTACAACATTGTAATGTACTACATTGGTTTAAATTCTAAGGATGAAAGTATTTTGAGAATACAAAACCGTGTGAGAAAAGGCGGACACAACATTCCGGAGGAGGATGTTTCTCGCAGATATGAGAAACGACTCAGCTCACTATCCGAGATTGCTCCCCTTTGCGATAAGGTTGTTTTTTACGACAACGAAAATGGATTTGTTAAGGTTGCAGAAATTACAAATAACAAATTTCACTACACAAACGGCTACAAGCCAAAGTGGATAATTGAGGTGCAGGATTACCTAAAACAAAACTGTAAAATCAATAACTAAAATCATTACACTTGCAAAATGTGTCCGGCTGTGTTATACTGTATAGGCTTGATAAAAAGCGAACAAGTTTTGTTTCCGTAGCTCAGCTGGATAGAGCGACCGCCTCCTAAGCGGTAGGTCGGGTGTTCGAATCACCTCGGGAACGCCAGTCGAGTGCCTCGACACGCATATCGCGTACGGGGCATTCTTCTTTTTTTAATTTTATTTCTCGCGTCATATGTGACATCTTTTTCTTAAAATATTACAGTTGAGTGGTTACATTATGTAGCCACTTTTTTATTTTCACATTTTTATAGGGCGACAAAAAAGGTGCTGTTTTTCAGTTTTGAAAACAGCACCTGATTTATTACTTTTTACTTTTAATTCACTACTGAATTACCATGTACGGGAGTTCATTGCTCTGAACTGTGCAACAGTTGGAACATGGGAGTTAAGACCGCCGTCAACATTTACAATCTGACCTGTAACATATTCGCTTTCGTCAGATGCAAGGTAAACGCACATATGACCGATGTCCTCAGGACAGCCGTATCTGTTAACCATAATGTTGCTTGTAAAGATGTCCTTAACAGGCTGTGGCACATGAGCCTCGTTTTCAGGAGTAACTATAAGACCGGGTCTTACGCAGTTACAACGGATGTTCTGCTTGCCGTACTGAAGCGCTGTTGACTGTGTAAGCAAGTCAACGCCTGCCTTTGCACAGGCATAAGCAGTTGAGCCGATGTCACCGCTACAGGATGCCATTGAGCCGATGTTGATGATAGAACCGCCCTTTTCGTTCTTAGCAAGATAAGGTAGAACGCACTTTGTGGCGTAGAATGTACCTCTCAAATCACTTTGGAAGATGCCGTCCCACATTTCAAGTGTAAGCTCGTCCACACGGCCGTCCTTAAGGGCAACATTAGCGGCATTGTTTACCAGAATATCAATCTTGCCATACTTTTCGGCTGTATCAGAAATAAGCTGTTCAATACTTTCGGTGGCAGTGATGTCCATAAAATGGTATGAAGCCTCTCCGCCCTCTTCCTTGATGCGGTCAACAACAGCCTGACCCTTAGCCTCACGGCGGCCGCAAATTACAACCTTTGCACCCTCAGAGGCGAAAAGTCTTGCAATACCGATGCCGATACCGCTTGTAGAGCCTGTAACAATAGCAACCTTATCCTTTAACCTTTCCATAAAAAATACCTCCAGTTAAATTAAAAAATTTATTAATATTACATATATATTATAAAACTTTGAAATTTAAAGTCAAGGAAAAATATCAAGAT
>JBJEPA010000269.1:0-3713 GCA_051880995.1 Ruminococcus sp. | reverse complement strand
AGGCTATACATTCCTTGGATGGTATGACCAGGACGGTAACAAGCTTTCTTCCACAATAGACCACAGCTACACGGTAGAGCCATACTACTCCACCAGTGATAAGACTAAGGAAACTCAGACTCCGTCAACTATTTACGCAAGGTTCGGTATTAACAGTAAGGTTAAGTTCCATATTAACGATATGGACACAGTTTCCACAGTAGGTAACCCTGACGCTGACCTTTACAGGGTTTATTATCCATCGAGTGTTGATGTTTCAGGTGCAAGTACTTCCTATGAGATACTAAACCTTGACAGCAACAATCGTATTTCATACTTCTATGACATTCCTACCCCTGTATCCACAAACGGAAAAATCTTTAAGGGTTGGTATTTAGACCCGGACAATAATGCTGATAATAACCCAATTAAGTGGAATTACGATGCATATACTACCGACACAGATATTTATGCCCATTGGATAGATGTGGGAACAGTTAATAAGGATGCAGATGACCAGAAGATTATTGATAAGTCAACAGTAGCCTCCGGAATGCTCCCCGGTATAGATTTGCTTGGTGTTCAGATTCGCTATGAGGATGAGGACGAAAACTATCCAAACGGTAGGGGAAGTGGCGCAGGTCAGGCACTTCACTTTGATACAGACGGATTAAGATTCATCACCTGTATCAAGGAGGATGTTCTAAGCCAGTCAAACACCCTGTTCAAAACAGCATACACCTCAAAAGACAGTACAAAATATACCAAGAAATCCTTAAGCTATGGTTATGTATTAGCAAAAGAATCCACCGCTAATAGTAAACTGAGTAAGGGTGAATGTCTTGAATATAAGGACAGCAATGTTAACGGTGTTGACACAACAGGTAAATACAGCTTTGTTCAAAATGTTGACTGCACAAGTAGTGTTGGCGGATATAACACAAGTACAACTATTCTTGACCACAAAAACTTTAGTGAATACAGAATTTACTCATTGGTGGTTACATATAATACCTCAGGCAAAACAGCCACAGAGATTGAAAGTGCCAAAAATCAGAATGTTGTAGCAAGACCGTACCTCCGCTATCAGGACTCAAACGGTCTTTACAGAACATATTATCAGGACTACACAGGTACAAATGTATATGGCGGATGCAGTACCAACTACAATTCAACATGGAATTACCTAAGTGGTAAAGGATATTTCCCTAAGAAATAAATGAGTTTTAGTATTTACGGTGACCAAAATGAAGATTGCAGATAAAATTATTATACTGTCTTTGTTGTTTTGTATAGTAATGTTTTTGCCCGCTTGTGGATGTTCTGCTGAGGATAATACTGACACAAATTCTGTCAATACATCAGTATCAAGTGAAAGTAACGACAGTACAGGTCAACAGACGAATAATAGTGCAAGTGAAGTCGGCAAAAATGACAGCTATTCTCAAAATCAGAATAACAGCAATAATGGTTCTGCTAACAATTCAGGCAGTAAGATAAACACTTCTTCAAAGGGAAAATCTACTGTTTCAGCCGAAAGTGATAACAACAGTTCAACATCCAAAACCGAAAAATCAAATGCCTTAAGGGAAAATATGAGTAATACAGAACCAACTGAAAGCACTAAAAATTCTGAAAAATCTCAAACTGTTCCAAGTACAAAAAATGATAATGCACAGGTGAATTTCTATGATTTGTCGTAAGCTAAAAAAATTAATTATCGTTAATATTTCTGTCTTTTCCATCATTATGTTGTTTGTTGTATGTGCAGTTTCTGTGGGTGCTATACGGAATAATAATGAATTTTTGGGAACAGACTCAACAATTCTTTACGGTGATGCCAACAACGACGGTAAGGTGGATATAAGGGACTGCACATATATTCAAAAGTGTATTAATAAAAGTGTTGTCCCCCAGGATTACAACTACTATATGACAGTGGCTGATGTGAATCAGGATTCCCAAGTCAACATTAAGGACTCCACAATTTTACAGAAGTATATAAACGGCTTGTATTCTTCTCTCCCTATTACCCCGGACACCCCCAGACCTACCGTGATTTATACATCAACTACCCCCACAACTACTGTGCCAGTTAATGATGACGAAGGATATAACAATATCGTTTATAAACCATAAGAAATAAGTGTTAAGGGCAATGCCGGCTTAGTTTAAGCTGACATTGTCCTATTATTTTTATTCTACAAAAAGCCACACAATGAGTTAACCCATTGTGTGGCAATTTATTTATTAGTCTATTTCTTTTTCCGTTGAAAGAAGTTTCTTAATTGGAATAATACTTCCGATAAAAGAAGCGATTATCAGCCAAGGTATTACCCTTAATGGGAAACACAGCATAAGTAGCAGGGAAACCGCAAAAGGCTTTCTCATAATAACCCCAAGAACACCGGCTGTTACAACGCCTATGCAAAAGGCATCGTTTAGTCCTGTAAGGATTGCTATTCCACAGCCTATGCTGACTCCGCTGAAAATCACCGGGAAGAAGTGTCCGCCTCTCCAACCGGATTTTATACATACATTTGTAATCAGTAATTTTAGTATTCCTGTGAGGATTAAAATCCATGGTGCATATTCCTTGTAGGTGGTAATTATTTCCCCCATACTTTCCTCACCGGAAAACATTGTCATAGGGAAGTATGTGCCCATAACACCTAATATCAATCCCCCAAGCATAGCACTTATCACTATTCCGATTTTTTCCTGTATCTTGGTAAAGAAAGCTTTTGTGAATCTGTCAAATAATAAGTAGCATATGCCGAACACAGCACCAACAAGTGCAAGAGGAACTCCAAAAATTATTTCATTTACAGTAATTTCAGCATGCTCAATATGTGGCATACCTACTCCTCCGCCAAATATACTGTTTAGCAGAGAAAACACCCCAAAAGCAGACATTACAGAAACAATTATGTAGATTATTTTTGAAAACTTTGAAATGGTAATTTCTTTGTCGTAGTCAACCTTTTCTTCTATGGGCATAACCAGTCCGAATAGTGGTGCCCCAAAGATTGTACCCAGTGCCGAGCTAAGTCCTATTTTTGTAATATCCTTTAAGAAAACATCTGCGTATTTGATTCTGTCACCAACCCAGTAGCAAAGCCCTACAATAACACCGGTAAGCCCAGCCTCGGGGCCTATACTGCCTCCGAATAAAAGTGGGAGAAGTGCCGCTACGCAGATTACAAAAACATTGTTGTATGGGTAATATTTGTCCTTTTTAACCTTGGCAATAACTGTTTCCAACTCTTCGGGATACGGTCCGAAAATCTTTTGATATACCCCTATAATAAGTCCGCCCAAAAGGCACACAACAATTGTGTAGAAAGGAAAGTCAATTGTTTCGTCAGTCCATTCCCATATAAAGCTGATTCCTGTATTTAATAGCTTTAGAAATAACCATATAATTCCGGCAATTATGCCACCCATAAATCCACACATTAAAATTGAAATTGATTTCTTGATAATGGTGTTGCTTTTCATAGTAAAATTCACATCCTCAGTATCTTGAACTAATACTTGTATAAATTCTATCATATAACAATTTTTATAGCAAGATAAATACAAATTAAACAAGTATTTCAAGCTGTTTTTAATCACTATTATATTTGTGTAATTTGATAAATTTATCAGAACTTAATATTGCAATATGCTACCGATGGTTAAAAAATGACAATTTTATTAGTGCTTTTTTCCTATACAAAAAAACAGGATTA
>JBJEPA010000268.1:0-3745 GCA_051880995.1 Ruminococcus sp. | reverse complement strand
CAATTTCTTTTTGGACAAAGCAAAGCGGACACATCACCCATATGTTCTATATGAGCAGTGACTTTTCAAAGTACCCTGTTACAATTTACAACAATTTTATTAAGGTTATTATTACTTATATAATTCCTTTTGCATTTACAGCCTACTATCCCGCAAGCTACTTTTTGCGTGGAGAGGACGGACTGTTTTGCGTACTTGGAACAATAATTGTTTCATCACTGCTGTTTGTTGTTTCTATTCTGGTCTGGAACCGAGGAATTAAGAAATATGAGTCAGCAGGCTCTTAATATGGTTTTTAGGGAACGGTTAATCCGTTCCCTTTTTATGCTTTCTTACAAATTATGGGACAGCTTTTTGTAAAAAATAACTGTATATTAGTTTATTTTGCCTAAAACTAAGAATAAAACTTTGTGCAATAATAAAGTGCAAATTAATAGAAATAAACACGGTTTTGTGTTATCATAATATGTGTTATAGTGTGTATTTACACAAACATTATGAAATGATTTGAAAGGAATTTTATCAAATGAAAACATCAAAAATTATATCAGTGTTGCTCTCCGTAGTATTTATACTATCTCTTGCATCCTTAGCCGGATGCGGTGATGAGCAGTCCGAAGCTACCCCTCAGGGCAACTATGTTAGTGAGGGTGAGGATGTAAGCGTAAACAATAATATGGCTCAGGCAACAACAGTTTCTCAGCCAAGTGTTGACGAAAATTCTTTCCCTGAAAACTTTGAGGAAATCGAAAGCGATGTTTACCTTGCTATTGCCAGCAAAAAGAGAACTGAAGACGGAAAAACAACAGGTAGTGATACCCTTAAGATTTTGGCTGAAAACGACAGCAAGATGACCTCTGACGTAGAAGCAAAGGTTCAGAAAGAAATAACATCAGCAGTAGAAAACCAGGTTAAAGAAGTTGAAATTGTGGATGTGGAGCTTGGCACAGCAGAGGGCGACGCAACCATGGGTCTTTTGACAGTTACTTTTAAGTACAAAGAAACAGGCGGAGTAGATAAAAAAATCTATAACATTCCTCTGTCATAACAAATAGCTTTCGGGAGGCTGATTATGAAAGTAAATAAACGGTTTTCACACAAACTTCTTTCTTGTTTTGTAATACTTTCAGTATTGGCAAGTGCAGTGCTTATTTCCACCTCTGTATTTGCCCAATCCTCAGATATGTATTCAAGCGGTGCGTCCGCCGGTATTTCTTACAGTTTTACAGGGGACGACGCAAGCAAAGCAGGTTTCGCAGAGGGTACTATCACCGTTAAGGCAAATGACAGCAACGGTGCAGGAAGTTACTACCTTTATTGGGCAAACGACAGCAAGGCTCTTGAGGGTTACTATCCAATTGACAAGATTTCGGTAACCACATCCGGCGTGTCAACAAAGATGCTTACCCAAACAGCCATTCCTGCTGATGCTACAAAGATAATTGCTTTTAAAGCATCGTCAGAGCCAACTGATAAATCAGTATCAAAGGCTGACGCTGTATATACCATACCTCAAAGCAAGCGGTTCCCTCATTCAAGCAGTGAGAAACAATATTCCTTTGGTTCATACAGTGATATTCACATTGCCAACGATAGCTACGGTAGTGGAAAATATCCATATGACGAGGTGCATTGGCGCAAGGCTCTTGACAGCGCTGCTGCAAGAAATGTTGACTTCATTGTAACAGGCGGAGATAATGTCAATAACCAGAACGGTGACTCTGAAAATAACTATGTATCCGAATGGAAAAGCTATCAAAAGGTCTTGGCAGAAAGTGACTATTGCAACCCTATTTACGAGTCAATCGGAAACCATGAGATGTGGACTTCAAAGTCAACTGCCATTAGTGCATTTGTAAAGGCAACAGGACTTCTCTGTGATGAAGAAAGCCTTAAGTCTGACAAAGCTTACTATACCTTTGATGAGCCAAAAACAGGGGATCACTTCATCATAATGGCTATTGAAAACAACTTTAACCCAAAATATAATGATGAATTTTCCACAACTCAGCTTAACTGGGTAAAGAACTTGCTGAATAAGTATAAAAATGACGGTCACAATATCTACATCTATGAGCATGCAGGCTTTTGGAAGTGGGGTGTAGGTGACGACGAGGACGACCCATATTACGATATTCCTTTGGGTCTTGACTACTCAGGCAACAAACAGCTTCAGCAGATTTTGTACGATAATCCTAATGTTATGTTCTTCTGTGGTCACACACATATTTATTTTAGTGCACAGTTTAACTATATGGACTATGACACATCTGCAGGAAAAGCTACTGCCAAGATGATTCATAATTCCTCAGTAGGTGGAATAAGAAAGCCTCTGTCAACCACACCTCATCTGGGAAATATGGACAGAACAAATAGAGAAGATGAAACAGAGGGATACTTTGTTGACTCATACGGCGACTACATTATATGCAACGGTGCAGACCTATACTATAATTTAGTTGACCCAAAGACAACTTACATTGTTGAGGGATGCGGTTCTGCTGAACCACCAACACCAACAAGTACCACTACTTCTACAACAAAGGCTACTACAACCACAACTTCCACAACAACAGCTACTACTTCTACAACAACTGCAACCACAGCAACAACTACTCAGGTACAGGAATATTCCATTACCTACAATATAGACAGCTCTTCTTACCTAAAGTCAAGCAATACATCAAAGAGGATTGTTGCCAATAGTAGATATCAGTGTATTCTCTCTGACATATCAGGTAAAACTCCTTCTTCTATTGAGGAATACACAAAGACAGTTAAGGTAACAATGGGTGGAACAGATATCACTTCTGCTGTTGTCACATCCACCGGAAGTGATATAAACAAGAGCTTTACTATTGATATTCCAAGCGTAACAGGCAACATTGTAATTACTGCAACCGGAGCAAGCAAAGCATTGTATGTAACAGGCGATGTTAATATGGACGGCAGTTTTGATGTTCAGGATGCCACAGTAGTTCAGAAGTATGTTTCCCATACCAGAACTTTATCTGACGACCAGATTATTCTGGCTGACTATAACGGTGATGGCAGAATTGCAATTAATGATGTTACTTCTATTCAAAAGGCTGTTTTAGGCTTCACAACAAGTAATCCAAAGACATTAATTGCCTCCGGCTCTTCATCTGAGGACCTTAGCACACTTATGGCAACTGTTAAGGATTACTTAAGCAGTAAATATACCTACAGCTCTTACGACCAGTATATGGCTGTTAAAAAGGAATATCGTTACTGCGTAGCAAACAGCGGTTCTTTCTCAAGCAATGACGCTTTGGCTCACTACAACTCACTAAGTTCAAAGTTTGATACCCTAAAGGCGATTGCCGGGGAAGCATCAACTGACCCAACAGTAACTGTTTATTTTGATAACACATCAAACTGGTCAACTGTTAAGGCTTATGTGTGGACCGGTGGAACAAACAACTCATGGCCCGGTGAAAGTATGACAAAGGTAAGCGGAACTATTTATAAGATTACCGTTGACAGCTCATACGAAAACATCATATTCAACAACGGAAGCGGTACTCAAACAGGAAATTTGACAATTCCGGGTAACAACCAGATTTACAAATATTCCTCAGATTCTTGGTCAGCATATACTGGTTGATTAATGGGTTGAATCTTGTAAAACTGTAAAATAAACAATAAGAAAATCCCAACTATTAAAGAAAATGTGGTGACCCCAAAAAGTTAGACATTAAAGCGTAGTAGCAAATTTAGCTGC
>JBJEPA010000267.1:0-3746 GCA_051880995.1 Ruminococcus sp. | reverse complement strand
ATTTCGAGTCAGGATCGAATGATGCAAAGTTAATGAAGAAATCATAGTACACATAGCTGTTGCTTTGCCTTGCAATATTATATTTTTCGTATTCTGTATGTTTATATTCTGAGTAATCTTTCTTCATAATCTGCTCCCTAAATTAGAAAATGTAAATGCTTTAGATTTTCGATAATCAACATCACTCTAACTAAGATTATACAATTCTATTGTTTGACTGTCAATTTTCTGTTAATCTAAAACCAGAGGTGATGAAGATGAATGAAAATTTCTATAAAAGCTATGACGAACTGCCGTTGATGTTATCGGTGCAGGAAATTGCAAAGGTACTTGGAATATCAAAGACGAGTGCGTATGAATTGGTCAGGTCAAAAGGATTTCCTGTTCTAAAAATTGGGTCAAGAATGGTTGTGCCAAAAGAAAAATTCCGTGAATGGGTGGAGCAGAACACGGGAGGAAGTATTTGAAAAGCGTAAATCATTATTTTACTCTGCCGAATGAAATATTTTGTCTTGGTTTATCCTCGGGAGAAATTGCTGTGTACAGTTATCTTCTGAGATGCGAAAACAGAAAAACATATCAGTGCTATCCGAGCTACCGCACAATCGGACAAGCTTTGAAAATGAGTCAGAATACGGTCAGGAAATATGTCCAACGCCTTGAAGATAAGCATTTAATCTCGACCGAGAGAACAGAAGTAATTACAAAAGACGGACGAAAACGCAACGGTACATTGCTATATACTATTCATCCTATCAGAGAAGCTATTGATTATTTCCACAGTGAGCAGTTGCGGAGAAACGCATAATTTCGAGGAAATTATGAAAAGCAGGTTAAAGTGGGGCGTCTCCCCACGGGGTCACATCAGACGGCAGAGCCGACTGTTATGGGATTTTCAAAGGAGTCAAAAATGATATTTTGAGGTGTCTATCAAAAATGAGCGAAAATAAAAAGAAATATGCATATTGGATGAAGCCTTCAATGGTTGAAGAAATAACAGAAATGCTTGATACGGCAAATGCAACTTCAAAAAGTGATTTTGTCTGTCAGGCTGTTCAGTTCTTTATAGGTTATCTTCATCAGCAAAAATGCATTGACTATCTCTCGCCAATACTCGCACAGACCATAAAAAGCGAGGTCGAAAGTGTAGAAAAGAATGTTTCTGAAATGCTGTTTAAGTTGGCTGTTGAACAGGCAAAGCTGAGTAATGTCGTTGCAGCTACCAACGAGATTGATAATCATTCGTTGTCAGCGCTGAATAATCTTTGTGCAGAAGAAGTCGCAAGAAACAACGGCATCATAACATTTGAAGATGCTTACAAATTCCAACGAGGTTAATAAATGCCGAAGATTATTTTTACAAGCCGATATATAAAAAATCCTGCATCTTCAAATGCAGGTAAGCTGATAAAATATATAGGAACTCGTGAGGGTGTTGAAAAACTGCCAAACGGTATTGATAACTCTCCTGCAACCAAAAAGCAAAATGATTTGATATGCACTGCACTTAAAACCGTTCCCGAGTCGTGGGATTATCCCGAAATGAAGTCTTATCTTGAAAATAAGACAAAGGCTAATGCAACAGAATTTCTCGATGAATTTTTTGAACGCAACGCTTACAGGATAGACGGTGTCAAAAAGCTGGTGAACTATTATGCTGAAAGACCAGGTGTTGAGAAGTTAGGCAAACACGGATTGTTTTCTCAAACTGATGACAAGATAAATCTTGATGAGGTTGCTGATGAAGTTTCAAATCATAATGGAATTGTGTGGACTCATGTTATTAGTCTTAAAAGAGAAGATGCTGAACGGCTCGGCTACAACAATGCAAATGCTTGGAAAAGTCTTGTGAGAAGAAATGCACTTGAAATAGCCAAGGCTCATAAAATAGAGCCAAGCGACTCGCAGTGGTACGGAGCATTTCATAACACAACACATCATCCTCACATACATCTGCTTGTTTATTCTAAATCAGGACAAGGCTATCTTACTAATAATGGCATAGAAAGTATGCGTAGTGCTTTTGGAAATGATATATTCAGAAATGAGCAATACAAACTGTTTGAAATGCAGACAGAAATCCGTGACGAACTTAAAAATGAGGCAAAGAATGTAATTGATGATTTAATTTCAAATATTGATTCGGATGTCTATGTTTCCGAAAAAATGGTTGAATTGTTCAGAAAACTTGCTGAACAACTCAAAAGTTACAACGGCAGGTTAATGTATGGTTACCTTCCAAAATCAATCAAGGAAATCGTCAACAATATTGTAGCGGAACTTGCAAAGGATAAAAATTTGTCAAAGCTCTATACAAAGTGGAATGAAATAAACAGAGAAAAGTTGTCGCTGTATTACGATAAAGAAAAACCCGATATACCGCTTGAAGATAACAAAGAATTCAGAAGTATCAAGAACTATATTTTGAAGTCGATTAGTTTATTATCCAAAGCAACTCCGACAATGGAAATTGATAAATCAAGTGTTGAGCAATCTGTTTCAGGAATAGTCCTTACGCTCGCAAAATTGATTGCAAACAGTTGCAAGCGTAAACAAGCAAAATTATTCGGTCAGGTTGACAGCAAACTGAAATCCAAGCTTGAAGAGAAAAAGCTTGCTCACGGACTTAAAACCGACAGAACAGTTAATCAGAATGAAATTGAAAACGACGATGAGCAAGGATTTACACTGTCAATGTAATCCCTCTGTTGAGCCGTGTATTGCCCGTGTTGCGATTTTGTTGCAATCAGCAGGAAAGTAATCGAAATTTTAAATTTAAACCGACACGGGAGATTTTTGAGAGTTTAAAATTTGGTCTGGATATTCAAAGTTATTTATGGTATGTTGTTGTACTTGAAAAAGGAGGTTTGATGTTATGTCAACAAGAAAATTACTTACTAACGGCAACGCTTTCAAGAGGACGGATAACCGTTGGGGCGGGGTTGTTTGGTATATGGATGAGCAAGGCGAACGGAAAAGGAAGAGCTTTTCAGGTACGACAAAAGCCGAAGTCAATAAGAAGATGACGGAATATATTGCAGCGTTTAACGACTCAATAATTGAGTCGCAGGAAACAAAGAAAATGCTGAAAGACAGTATGCAGAACTGGCTTGAGGTATTTAAGTTCCCGTCTGTCGAACGCACTACATATGACAGATACGAATGTACTGCGAAAAATCAAATCTATCCGTATATCGGCGATAAGGTAGTTGGGGATATTAAATCGGCGGATATTAAAAAGTTGCTCAATGACAAAATGAATGAGGGTTATGCTTACACTACGGTTAAGAAGGTACATAATGTACTGAATGAGTATTTCCGCTATCTTACTCAGCAAGAATACATTGACAGAAATCCGATGATAAGTGCGACCATGATTAAGAAGAGCAACTTTCTGGCGGCTCAGGACAAAGAAAATCTTCCGACGAGCGAAACCATAACGGTGTTTACGCCGGAAGAGATTCAGATATTTAAAGATGAAGCATTCAGCACATTCTCAAACGGCAAGAGAAAATATCAGCAAGCCGCCGCATATATCCTTATGCTGAACACAGGTTTGAGAACAGGCGAAGCACTTGGACTCATTAACAGCGACATTGACCTTGAAAATCGTGTAATGCACCTTAACAGAGGTGTAAAGGAAATCTCAAAGCGTGACGGAGTAACAGTAGAAAAAGGACGAGAAATCAAGGTCGGCAAGCTCAAAAGTGCCACAAGCAAGCGAGATGTTCCGCTGAACGATACTG
>JBJEPA010000266.1:0-15759 GCA_051880995.1 Ruminococcus sp. | reverse complement strand
TTTTACACCTCATTTCCTTTACAATTCTTACCGCCTCATAAAAGAGGTTACTTCTTGCTCCCGACAGACCGGCTCTTTTTCCTGCAACGCTCATATCCTGGCAAGGACTTCCGAATGTGATGATATCAACAGGTGGAAGTTCTGTTCCGTTTAATTTTGATACATCACCGTAGTGTTTCATCTGCGGCAGTCTTTTCGTTGTCACACGAATTGGAAACGGCTCGATTTCCGATGCCCATAAAGGTGTAATTCCTGAAAGAAGTCCTCCTAACGGAAAACCGCCCGAGCCGTCAAACAGACTGCCGAGGGTTAATGCCTTACTGTTCATCAGCATTAACCTCCAAATCGTCAAACTTAATTTTCTGTCCGTCACGCACAACATACACATTCTCAGTTGTGCCGACCTGTTCGATATATCTTTTCACGATTACATCGCAGAACTTTTCATCAAGCTCTGATGTGTAGCATATTCTGTTTGTCTGCTCACAGGCAATGAGTGTACTTCCGCTGCCGCCGAAAGGGTCAAGCACGATGCAGTTTGTCATACTCGAATTCTTTATCGGATATGCAATCAGCGGAACAGGTTTCATTGTGGGGTGGTCGCCGTTTTTCTTCGGCTTGTCAAACTCCCATATTGTAGTCTGCTTTCTGTCGGAGTACCACTTGTGTTTGCCGTTCTTCTTCCAGCCGAACAGCACAGGCTCGTGCTGCCACTGATACGGACTTCTGCCAAGAACAAGGCTCTGCTTTTTCCATATGCAAGTTCCGGAAAGATAAAAGCCTGCGTCCTTGAACGCTTTTCTGAAATTTAGTCCTTCTGTATCTGCGTGGAAAACATATATGCTTGCATCATCTGCCATAGCTTTCTCGGTATTTTGGAAAGCATCAAAAAGGAACTGATAAAACTTGTCGTTTTCAAGGTTATCATTCTTTATTTTTCCGGCACTGCCCTCGTAGTTGACATTGTACGGCGGGTCAGTAACAACAAGGTTTGCTTTCTTGCCGTCCATAAGGCGAGTGTAGGTTTCTTCCTTTGTGCTGTCACCGCAGATGAGTCTGTGATTGCCCAGCAGCCAAAGGTCACTGCTTTTTGTAACAGGTGGTTTTTCAAGCTCGCCCTCAACATCAAAATCATCATCTTTTACATCATCGTTGTCATCAGCAAAAAGCTCTGCAATTTCGTTTTCATCAAATCCCGTAAGTCCGATATCAAAATCAGCACCCTGTAAGGACTCAATTTCAACTCTCAAAAGTTCTTCGTCCCAGCCGGCATCCATAGCCATACGGTTATCTGCCAGTATGTATGCTTTCTTCTGTGCATCATTTAAGTAGTCCACAAACACACAAGGTACTTCTGAAATATTTTCAGCCTTTGCAGCAATTATTCTGCCGTGTCCGGCTATGACATTGAAATCCCTGTCAATGATAACGGGATTGATAAATCCAAATTCACGAAGTGATGAGCGCAGTTTCTTTATCTGCTCCTCGCTGTGTGTTCTTGCATTGTTGACATATGGTATCAGCTTATCAACGGGAACAAGCTGCATTTCTGTTGTTGTGTTCATATACACACCTCCTGCTTAATAGTGAGTTCAGACCTTTCTCTGCACCGTCAATATCTCCCGAAAGAGCCTGTCCTTTGATTGTGCGGTACTGTTGCTTTGAAAGATATGGTCTGTTGTTTTTTAGCTTTTTCATAAATTGGTTCAATCTGAAATTCATATCAGTTTCCTCTCCGAGAGCGTAACAATCTCTCCATAACATCGTCCTGCGGTGTTGCACCCGAAAAATCTGCCGAGCAGTTTTCCTTTACTATCTGGAAAATCTGATACCACAGATTGTTTACCTGTTTCATATAGTTCTGACTCATGCTGACATACGGACTTGCAATAGCCTGACCTGTTGTAGGGTGCTTTGCAAGAAAACCGTATTCCGAGATAGCGTGTTCGCATTGAATCCACCTTGAAACACTCATGGCATAATTTCGCACAAGTTGAGTGCTTACCAGCTTTTCGCAGCCACGCTCCTTGAGCCACAGCCAGGTTTCTCTGAACACATCCTCTGCATCAAGGTCACCACCGTTTTTCTGTCTATCCAGCATATAGCTTTTGGGTTCGGGCATATCCTCACCGCTTAAATCCGAATCAGCAGGGAGTTCCATAACCGTCAGCTTTCTGCCGCCCGGATTTCCGCTATCAAGTTTTTCTTTCAAAGCCTTGGATTTTCTGCCGCTCCCGGCTCTCGCACCGCCTCTTGCAGTGCCGTCTTTCGCCATACAATCACCTCCGTGGGGTTATACCCCGTTTGATTTCGCTTTTTTGTGCGTGACACCCCGGGCCGTTGTCCGAGATGAAAGTTGTAGAGATTTTGATACCCCTACCCATTTGTTGAAAATTTTCTGCATTTTGTTGACAAATCTAAAACTAATTCATATAATATAACTAACAGGACTCCCCACACCTCTCTACGAAGTGACCCAGGGGAGACATTTTTTTATTAGGAAGTTTTTTATGAGTGAAGTTAAGAAACCGGCAACTTATGACGAACAGATTACGCAATTAAAGAAACACGGTTGTGTAATTGTTGATGAAAATTTTTGTAAGAATGTTTTGGAAGAAATAGGATATTACCGCTTATCTGCTTACTTTTTGCCATTTAAAAATCATAACGGAAATTATAAAAGCGGTACAACCTTCGAAAGAGTATATAATATTTACGAATTTGACAGAAAATTTCGTAACTTGATTTTCTCTGCAATAGAAACTATTGAGGTAAGCCTTAGGTCAAGGCTTTCATATTTTCACTCATTTAAATACGGTCCACTTGGATATTTAGATAAAAACTCATTTAACCAAAAGCATGATGCTGAAAGATTTAAGGATACCATTGAACGTGAAATTGAAAGCAATAGGAAAGTACTGTTCGTAAAGCATCATATTGAAAACTATGATAATCAATTTCCTCTTTGGGTAATCAGTGAGCTTTTCACATTTGGAACATTATCATACTTTTACAATGACTTAACTACTGCTGATAAAAAAGCTTTTGCGGGTGTTCATTACAAAGATATGGTTAGCTGGCTTAGATGTTGTACTGACTTGCGCAATATTTGCGCTCATTACGGTAGATTGTATTACAGAATATTTTCCGCAATGCCTTCGGGTTTTAATATAAAAGATTCTGCTAAAAGAAGATTGTGGGGTGCAATGCTTTCTTTGAGAGAATTGTATCCGTCAACCGAAAAATGGAATAATGAATTTTTGCCTGCTGTTGAGGCATTGTTTGAAAAATATGCTGAGGATATAGATCTTTATCATATGGCTTTTCCAAAAGACTGGGCAATTCAGCTTGTAAAATGATTTCAGAGTCACTCTTAAGGGGTGGCTCTTTTTATCTGTCACCAAGTTCGTGATGAATTTTATTGTGACAGCTTTTACACAGTGACATCAGATTACTTTCCTCATTCGTTCCGCCTTGTGAAACGGGAATAATATGATGCACTTCATCAACAGGAGTGATTCTGCCTTCTTCAATGCACTTCTCACACAACGGGTGTGCTGACACATAACGCTCACGAACCTTTCGCCATGCTCTGCCGTACTTGATGTTTACATCAGCTCTGCGTTCATATTTGTTGTAGCGTTTGTTCTGTACTTTCTCGTGCTGTTCACAATACTGTTTGTCTGTAAGATTAGGACAGCCGGGGAAGGCACAGGGTCTTTTTGGTTTTCTCGGCAAGTGTCGCACCTCCTTCGGGGCAAAAGAAAAGCCCTGCGGATTTCTCCACAAGGCTCGTTCATTTTCTTTTTGTCTATTTTAATAATATCATATCAGCCGACTCTCATTCTATCACATTTACTCTCATCTTGCTTTGGTACAACAATTTCCTTGAGCGCAGAACTGTGCATACGGTGAATGTGCTGCATTGAATAATTCATATCAACGGCAATTTGCTCCCAACTGATAAAGCAAAGATAACGCTTTTCAAGAATTGTCTGATACTCTACATTCGGCACTGCTTTAATAACGCCCATAATCTCTCGCTTTAAGTCAACAAGCCTGTCAATGTCTTTGTTTATTTCCTCTTGTAAATCGACTATCTTGCACACTGCGTCAGCCATTGTAGAACCGCCGCTGTTGGGACTGTGCGGCATATCCGAAATTGTGGATGTGCATTTTGTTGCAAGCTCATTGAGAGAAGATACCTGTTGTATTTTTGAATTTATGCGGTCATCAAGAAATCGTGCCTGACTTAAATATTCTTTTGCTGTCATTTTAGAAAACCTCCCAAATCCGCCTTAACAGCGTCTATTAAATCCGACTGTGTTTTGTCCTTTCGCTGAAGTGCTTTCAAAATCTGCTCATCAATTGTGCCTTTGGCGATTATGTGCTGAATTACAACAGTATTTTTCTGACCTTGTCTGTAAAGCCTTGCATTTGTCTGTTGATATAGTTCAAGACTCCATGTTAATCCGAACCACACAAGTGTTGAACCTCCGCTTTGAAGATTAAGTCCATGACCTGCCGATGCCGGGTGAATAAGTGCAACGGGGATTTCACCCTTGTTCCACCTTTCAATACTTGTATCTGTATCAAGCTTTGAAAACGGAATATGCAGACTGTCAAGCCGTTCTGCAATTCTTTCATAATCGTGCTTGTACCAATATGCCACTAAAAGGGGTTTGCCGTTCATACTTTCGATAATGTCCTCAAGTGCGTCAAGTTTTCTGCTGTGAATTTCAATGATGTTCTGCTTATCATCGTAAATCGCACCGTTTGACATCTGACACAGCTTATTTGAAAGTGATGCAGCGTTAGATGCAGTGATTTCTCCCTCTGCAATTTCAAGGACTAAATTTTTCTTCATTTCATCATAGTGCTTTTTCTCTTTGTCCAATAACTCAACCTCATAATTGCTTACTACAAGCTCCGGCATTTTCAGGTATTCATTTGCTTTCATCGAAACTGTAATGTCGGAGATTTTTTCATATATGGCTTGTCCGGCATACGGCAGTGGCTTATATGAATAAACAATTTGTCCGTTCATCTTGTCGGGTTTGAAATATTTGTTTCTGTACTGTCCGATAAATCTACCAAGTCTCTCCCCCATATCAAGAATTTTAAATTCTGCAAACAAATCCATAAGTCCGTTACTTGACGGTGTACCTGTTAAGCCGACTATGCGTTTCACTTTCGGTCTTACTTTCATCAGTGACTTGAACCTTTTTGTCTGATGATTTTTGAATGATGAAAGCTCATCTATTACAAGCATATCAAAGTCAAAAGGAACACCGCTTTTCTCAACAAGCCACTGTAGGTTCTCACGGTTGATTATGTAAATATCAGCCTGCGTTATCAAAGCACTTAGCCTTTCCGTTTCAGTACCCGCAGCCACGGAGTATTTCAGATTTTGCAGATGCTCCCACTTTTTTATTTCATCACACCAAGTATTTTTAGCCACTCTTAGTGGTGCGATTACAAGCACCTTACGCACCTCAAAACTGTCAAACAACAGCTCGTTTATTGCTGTCAGTGTGATTGAAGTTTTTCCTAAACCGCAATCCAGAAACAAAGCTGATACAGGGTGTGACTTCAAATATTCAATAGCATACTTCTGATAGCTATGCGGTTCGTATTTCATCAATTATCCCTCCAATCTGTTCTGCATCATCAAGCACATACACCCTAAACCCTAATCGTTTCAACAACCTATGCCTTGCCTTTTGTAAGGGGCGAGGTTTTTTGTTCGGTGCTTTCACTTCAACAAATGCAATTTTCCCGAAAGGCAACAGCACAAGCCTGTCCGGCATTCCGTCAAAGCCGGGAGATACAAATTTCGGACAGATGCCTCCACACTTTTTTACCATCAGAGTTAATTTCTGCTCAATTATTTTTTCTTTCATAATAGTTTCCTTTCTGTGTGGTGCAGGTCGTTGAAGGTCATATCATAAACTTGTCTATATAGGTTTTTGTCTGAAAATTCGCCCTAAAGGGGACTTTATGTAAAGACCTGCATCGACCTGCACCTTTTTGTATTATTCAAGAAAATCAGACTTCAGTCTTATGCCTGTAAGCACCATACCTGCCTTGGTTTTCTTCTTGGTAAAGCCTGCAATTTCAAGTCCTGTGTAAAAGTCTGTTGTACTTCGGGCATACTCACCGTTTCGCAGACAGTAGGCACGATACTCCTGGTAGAACTCGCCTGATTTCTGTGTGTAAGACGAATCAACCTCGCAACAGTCCTCAATAAAAATTGACAGCCAGTCGTTGCTGTCACGATAGCGGTTGACAGCCTCCTCAACAATCTTTGGAACACTCAGCTTGAAGTTGTTTTCAATTACTTTTTTAGCACCCTCAATAATCCACATAAGAATTGCACCGCCGGCTTTATCTACAAGATAGTCAGCATAGTTTTTAATGTCAGATTTGCCTTTGATTTTTGCATTGAACGGGATAACTATAAGGCGGCGCCAGGTACCGTCATCATTGGCACCTACCTTTGGTAAGTGGTTGGTATATAGTACAAGTGTATGTGTGGGAACATATTTAAATGGGTCCTTGTATTTTTTCTCCGCAGTTACCTCATCAGTAGAACAAAGCTGTTTCACGATAGAGGTGTTAAGGCGCATACCTTCCTCAAGCTCTGCGGCAATTACAAGTCGTTTACCTTTAAGTTCAGCCATTTCCGGCTTTACATTTCGCTTACACCCAACCGTCAAAGCATCTGCGGACATAGTGCCGGAGTAACTGCCGAGAACTCTGGCGATTGCATTCCAGAAGGTAGATTTACCGTTACTGCCCTCACCATATGCGATTATGAGTGCTTCCTGATACACCTTGCCAATAGCAGCAAGACCGACTGTCTGCTGTACATAGTCGATAAGGTCAGCGTCCTTGCAGAAAAAGTTATCAACGGCTGAAAGCCAAATATCCATATTTTCTGTTGATGGGGATACTGATGTTACCTTCGTGATAAAGTCCTCTGCACGGTGGTCATGCACACCGCACATACCAAGTCGCAGGTCGTAGGTAGCGTTTGGTGTATTCAGAAGAAATTCCTGCGTATCAAAATCTCTTATATTTCGCAGAAGCATCGGCTTTGCCGCTTGCAGGGCAGAGGTTACATATTTCATATCACGGTGCTTCATAACAAATGACATATATGCTGATGCAGCGCAGTATTCGGCAAATGCCTTTTCACTGTTGCTATCAATGGCTTTTTCCAAAGCCTTACCGCCGGCGACAACAAGGTCTTTGTCAATACCCGAACTTAATAGTGCGTTCCTTGCTTTCTCTATTGCTGCTTTCGATTCGGCAAGTTGACGGTCGAGAAATTCTTCGCAAGCACCGACAGCCAGTTGCTTTGATTCAACCCAACACCTGCCGTCAAAACGCATATAGTCGGTAGAGTCCGTATATACCATTTCACCTTCATATTCACGAGCTAGAACCTTTGCCTGTCCGATGTCCGAGTAGTCCTCTGGACGAAGGCTATATCCGCTGTTGTATTCTTTCGGGTTGATATATCCGTCTTGCTTTTGAACCTTTACATAGAATTTCTGTGCGCTGTGCCATATGGTCATCAGTTCATTTTGCTCCAATGGGGGAGTGCATTTATCCGCTTCTTCCATAAAGCATTTGAAGGCTTTTTCTGTATTCCCATACTTTTTAATTACACGACCAGCAAAATGTGACATAGCAGAGTTTCGATTGCCCTGGGGAATTACTTTGTTGTCACCGTAAGAACCGCCGTACATATCTTCATCAAAATCATCAGAGTACAGATATTCGCTGAGTGTAATTTCTCCTTGATATAGTTCAACATTCGGCGTATCAGTACCAAAGAAAAAGCGAGCCGAGTCCAAAGCCTTGGTATCGAAATACGGAAATATTGCGTTTACAAGTCTCTTCATTTCACTGTAAACATCAGCATCGGATATGCGTTCGATTGGAAACAGAACATGAAACTTAGGACGAGCAGATTTTCCGTTTTTCTCACGCATATTGAAACGGCTGAAATGCACCGCAAAGCTGACTTTTGGAAAAGCCTTTTTTACATCATCAGGCGTAACCCAGTCAGAAGGATTTTCGGAGTGGTCATTGTCACAATCTACCGGCAGACAGTCAGCGCCAAGAAAATTATCATTATTACGATAGCTGTTTCGGTATTCGGCACATACATAGTCATGGCTGACAGCTTTTGCAAGGCTTGTACTGTCTGTGACTTCTGTTTTGTTTGGATAGATACAGTTGCTGGGAGTGTTAATTGAATCTGCGCTATACAAAGTGAATGTCATTCCATTACCTCCTCTTCGCTAAAATATCTCAATCGGTAGTTCTTCCGTTTGGCTCTTTTTATCTCCGCTTCCATTCCGTCCGAGATACGGTCACCGAACACCCAAACCTCGGAACATTTACTCATAACAGCGTTGCCGAATAATATTCCGAGCTGTCGTTCTTTTGGGTTGTCATCATTTAGAAATTGTGTAAACAGCAAGTGCGGTGCGATTGGTATGTAACCCTTATCCACTGCAAAACGACAATAGCGTCTTGCATTTTTCACATTGGCATCTACATCTCCGGCATAGGGAGAACAGATATACACGATAGGTCTGAACGCACGAAGAGAGCGTTCCTCTTTCTCTATTGAGGAAAGAGCTTCATATGTTGTGGGGTCGTAATAACCCTCGCTGTTGTATTTACTCGCCATATAAACTCTCCTGTTTATATACAGTTTCCGTAAATGATTTCTCTCGTTCTGACTTTAGCTCTGCATTACTGAATGTTTGTAATTCATACATACGAATTACCTCCGATTTCTAAAAAGTAAGACATATATTCTGCCTTCTGTGGCTATAGGCAAAAGAAAACGGACTAATCCGAAGTACCTACAAAAAATTCCACAGAAAAACAGGGCATCTGCCTTCTGAAAGTTAAAGGACAGATACCCTTATTTTAAGAACCGCAATATCAATCTTTTTTGTAAAACATCGTTTCATAGCCGTCAGCTCGCAGTAAAAGTCCGGGTAACCACGGCGGTGTTTTTCCCATTTGATTACAGATTTCTTCAGCAGTTGTATTTTCACTGCACTCAATTATTATTTCATCATGCACATGGCCCACGATAAAACATTTCGACAGCGTTTTCATCGCATAACAGAGAATATCCCTGCTGATAGCCTGAACTATGTTCTCAACGAATTTCGGGCCGTAGCTTTCGATACGCTCCCATTTCTTTGTACTGCCTGTACCTTCATAGGTAACAGACTCACCGCCGAATTTGTTTTCACCAATCCGTGGTTTTACATATGACAGTCGTCTGCCGCTTGGTAACTGTATAAACAGCATACCGCTCTGATAAATGAATTTAATGCCGTGTGTTTGAGTTACAGTTCTCTTTTTCACAGTTTCCTTGACACATCGGTCAACATCCCACCACAGCTTTACGATATTAGGATTGGCATTTCTCCAGCTATCAACAAGGGGTTGTAATTCATCTTCCGAAAGTCCCATTTCAAGTGCGCCCATTGCTTTTAATGCTCCGACAGCACCGCCGTAACCCAGAGCCAATTCTGCGATTTTGCCCTTCTGACGGAGATGAGCGTTCTCTCCGTGCTTTTCCACCTTGCAGTGAAACATCTGACTTGCAGACGCACAGTAAATATCACCGCCGTTCTTAAACACCTCGGTTCTCCATGCTTCACCGGCAATATGGGCAATCGCCCTTGCCTCAATGGCAGAAAAGTCGGATACTATAAATTTCATTCCTTTTCTCGGTACAAATGCTGTGCGTATAAGCTGGGAAAGCGTATCAGGAATATCATCATAGAGCATTTCAAGTGCTTTTGAATTTCCCGCCTTTACCAATTCACGAGCCTGTTCCAAATCGGGAATATGATTCTGCGGTAAATTTTGAAGTTGGATCAGTCTGCCGCTGAACCGCCCTGTTCTGTTTGCACCGTAAAACTGAAACATTCCTCTTGCACGGTTATCCTCACACACCGCATTCTGCATAGCCTGATATTTCTTTACCGATGATTTGGCAAGCTGTTGACGGAGTTCCAGTACCGCTACCGGTTCAGGCGGCGCAGTTTTTAAGAGCTCTTTTACTTCCTTTTTACCAAGAGATTCTACCTCCACACCGTTATTGCAGAGCCACTCCTTTATCTGTGCCACGGAGTTCGGATTCTCAAGGTCGGTAATATTCTGCATTACCGATTTCAGCTTTTCCTTGGTAACTTCATCAAGAGCTATGGCATTAGCAACCACCTCCCTATCAAGAGCAATACCACGGTCATTTATCTCCTGATCGAGCCAATACTCCTCCCATACAAAATCCGGAACCGGAAAATTACACAGCTTTTTCTGTATGCCCATTTCCACCTCAACATCTCGCTTGTTATATGCTTTGAAGGTTTCCCACTTATCAATATCATCTTCGGGAAGATTTCTCATTCTGTTTCCGTTGGCTTTGGTAGGCTTGCAGGGGGCAGAGAAATATCTTATAAGTGCCTTACCCTCATCCATTTTCTGTTGTGAAAGTTTCAAAACCTCTTCCACAGCTTTTAAGGATAACGGCAGTCCCATATATGCAGACCACACCATAGTGCATTTCCACGATGCCGGATTTAAATACCTTTTCAAAGCTATGTCATCGGAATTGTAGCTTTTAAAGTATTGAGGATAATTTGTTCTCAGATATTTTGACAGACATATGCGTTCAAAAGATGCGTTAAATGTCCACTTTGTGACTTTTTCATCAGTCAGTGCTTTTAATATTTCATCAGGTATTGTTTCTCCGCAGGCAAGGTCTGTAACACAAATTTCTCCGCCGTCAACAGAATATCCGAAAAGTAAAATTTCAAATTCATCCGATTCCGTGTACTTATATACACCGCATTTATTAAGGTCAACATCTGAAAATGTTTCAATATCAATACTGATGTTTTTCACTTTGCACCTCCATATTAAGTAAAATGGCGGAGATTTATTAACCTCCGCCGCTGTTCAGCTATTCCTTATCTTTCTTTTCCTCGTTTTTCTTTTTGCATTTATGCTTTTCAATTGCAGACTCAATCAAAATCATAATGCAACTAATAAACAAGCCTACGGAAGTACCGAAAGACATATAAATCATAAAATCTTTCATTTGATTGTACCTCCGTTAATTAAGAAAATCATCGTCATCATCTGTTGCAAAGTCGGACTCAGCACTCGCTTTTCCGCCGAGAGGTTCACCGTCTCTGATTTTCTGAAGATTGTTCAGACCGCAGGCGATACCCTTGTTTCCGTTGGAGTTAAAGGCATAGAAGTTGATAGAAGCTCTGCCGTACACACCGCTGTACACCTCGCTTCTGTCGATAATCTGCTGTCTGTCGGCATCTACGATTCCGGGTGCTGTTGCAGAATTAGCATTTACAAAGTAAGCATTCTTGTAAGCCTCATCATCAGGTCTTTCGAGGTCACCGTCACGAAGAGGTGTCTTGAGAACAGAGAGAGACGGTACCGATTTGCCGTTGCCCTTCAGCTTGCTTTCACCTTCCTCGTAAGCCGCCTGAATAGCAGCCTTGATTTTCTGAATGGTTACCTTGTCGGACTTCGGAATGATAAGCGAAACACTGTACTTCGGTGTACCTCCGTTGATTGACTTCGGATCCCAGACATTTGCGTAACTCCATCTGGTATCTACTCCTGTGATTACTTTTGTCGGGTTATTGAACTTTGCCATTTTAAATTTCCTCCTTAAAATCTTCTTTTGCTGTATTTTTCATAGTCAGACGCTTGTCCGACATAGGCACTAAAGTTGGTTTGCCATGTGGCTTTTCGATGAAGTCACCGAGCAGTTCATTGAATTTGGTTTTGCCGAGCATTTTTGTCATAGCAGTTATTCCCAGAACCTTATGTTCATACGGGTCAAAACCTGCATCTTCAACAATCTTTGCCGCAGCACTTTCGTTTTTGTACTTTCTGTTGGAACGACCTTCAACAAGTTTATAATCCTTCCACTGCTTGCCTTGCAGTGCCTGATTAAGAGCATATTCCTTCACATCGCCAAGCCACGATATGAATTCATCTGCCTTTGACAGTATGATTTCAATTTCATCGTCCTCAAGACTGTCGGGCATTTCAAAATCATACCTTGCCAATTCAAGGTTGTATTCTGCCCTTTTGCGACAGGTGGCTTTCACCTTGCAGAACTGACAGTGACTGCCCGCTTTAAATTCGCCCTCGCCCTTATAGGCAAGCTCAGCCTTTGGTTTCAGCACATTTTCTGCCCAGTCAATAAGCTCGGATTTTCTCATTAAAAAAGAGCTTACATTATCCCGTCTTGGTTGAAAAATGGTCATTGTGACTGTTTCAATATCATAGATACCGTCAAACATAAGCAAGGCACCCAGGGCATAAAGCATCATCTGTGTATTTTGTTCTGCATCGACAAGTATTCCAACCCCATACTTCAAATCAATTACAGTTAGAGTATCATCTGCGACAATTACGCAATCCGCTGTCCCGAATGAATCAGGCACATATTTTGAAAAATCAAGTTTCTGCTCTACAAGAACAACAGGGTCTTTGCATATCTGCTTTATCTCGGTAAGTTTTTCAATGACATACTGCTGATAGCTGTCTGTGCAATCGTCCATTTCCTTATCAAAATATGTAAGATTTTCTGTCGGATCCTCAGCCGGCTGTCCCAATGATTTTTTCAGCTTGTATTCCGCGAGAGCGTGTGCAGAAGTACCCTGTATTGCATACTCGCTTGTCTTATCTTCTTTTGCTGCACACAAACGAGCTGAAGGAGTACAAGAAAGCCACCTTGCACTGGAAGAAGGTGACAAAACTGCGTGGGTATCAGGCATATTAAAGCACCTCCACTTCTTTGAGCAAAGCCTCATATTCTGACGGATTCACCGCAGACAGCTTTTCAGCACCGTGCTTTACAAGGATTTCTCTGATTTGAGCCGTAAATCCTGCACGAGATTTCTCGGCGAGAACTGCTCTTACTTCTTCAAGCGTTAAGACTTTTTCCTCGGCTGTTTTTGACTGTTCTTCCGTCACAGTTATTGGCTCATCTGATTTTTGTTTTTCATCTGCATTGCTGAACAGTTCGGACAAGCCTTGTGATATGCCTATCAGCGTTTCACCGCAGTTTTTTAGTTCATCAACGAGAATTGACAACTCGCTTGTTTTTCCCATTGAGGTTTCCTCCTTTCGCATTACGATTTTCTTCATTGCCGACCTGTGCAATTCTGTCAGCAATTCTTCCTGAGATTACGCTTATTGCAATAAGTACATCAGAAAGTTCTCTATCAAGTTTTCTGCTTTCATTGCAACAAGTTCCGGCTCTGCATTTTGTTTTAATATATAACACCGTCCTTTCCGAGTGGCTTATCTTTGCCCCTCTGAGAGTAAAAGGACAGTATGTGTAATTTTAAGAACCAATCTTATATAAAATTTCTGCCCCGCCTGAATTTGACAAAGCGGAGCAGAAACAACACTATCTGAAATTCTTGAGTTTTGTTTTTAAATTTTCAAATATTTTATGCTTGCGTTTATTAATACCCTTTTGACTCATACCGACAGCCTGTCCTATTTCGGTTTCGGAACATTTTTGTGAATACATTTCCATAATGATGCGGTCAATTTCTTCCAAACCATCAAGTGCCTTATGTAACTCCCTGATTAGCTCCTTCTTGAAAACATCGTCTTCCAGACTGTATTCATCAGCTTTTTCATACTCGGTGTCCTCGTACAACTCATCTAGAGATGTTTCATTTCCGTGCCGCTGCATACGCTTATTTTCTCTCCATAGAGGACGCATATATTCCCGATACTGCTCCTCTGTAGCCGGTACCATAATCACACGAACACTGTTATTACCGATTTTCGTCCAAACTACTTCTTCAGGATTTATGTTAAAATCCACTATGATTTCATCTGTGACCTCCATCGGAATAAAATACTGCTTTTCATTGTTTGTCTTTGTTTTTTCTGAATTTGTCATTTGTTTGTCCTTTCCGCTTGAGTCTTCTCAGAGACGAACAGGACACAAATTCAGATAACAAACAAATGATTTTCCGACTGCACAAAATCTAAAATGGGCATAACAAAGTACAGTGGGAACATATTGTTTTACCCTTTTTGGGGTTAACTAAATATGTATCCCGCCGTCTCTAATGCGCATCTCAAGACTTTGAGAATTAAATTTTTATAAATAAAAAAGCCGCTGACAGAAAAGACCTAAAAATAGATCTAAACTGTCAGTGGCTTCAACAATACTGGTACGCCAAACCGGCATCACTGCGTGGACCTGGTAATGGAATTATGTAGCGGAAAACCACACCATACCGTCGTTACGCTGAATTAATATTTAATTATAATTCTTTAGGTTTATAGGTTTCAAAAACAACATTTCTGCGACTTTTTTCTCGTCTGACTACATGAACCTTACATTTATCACATGAATACTTAACCGTATTCTCTTTATTCTTATAACCGGTTAAAAGGTTGCCGCAATTCGGGCAATAACACCGGTACGGTTTCCACTCGTTATTCGTAATTGAACCTCCTTATTTTCGTACCAAAGCATTAACTATTGACTCGGTATCACTCATATCAAATACAGGAATTTTCTTCACATATTTTTCCGGCTGAATCTGCACAACCGTTTTGCATTTTATACACTCCATCCAACCGTGAGTTTCATCAAGAGCAAGTCCTTTATTCAAGCACCCGCAAATTGGACATCTTACATTTTGACTACTCATTTTCAATTCCTTCTTTCATATATTCGTTCAATTAACAGGGCAAGCAGTACTTCCACAATCTTTCAAGCTGAAAGAGCACTACTAAGGGAAAAAATCGTTCAAATATTAAGAACATTTGTTCGATTTAATGATTGTATTATAAAACGGTTTTTTGTTGTTGTCAATGGTTTTTTGAAAATAATATCCATAAGAATTACTATTGTCCCAAAAGCTGTACAGTGAAACGAAAAAGTTGCGAATATAGCAACTCTAAGACTGTCAAAAATCAACATTTAAGTGAGTTGAATTTTAAGTTTTTGGATTTATGATTAATTAAATTGATTTTTTATACATTTATTTAAAAAAACTAATAGTACCTTCTTTGAGATCTTCGATCATGAATTTATCAAAAAGTAAGTTTTCAGTAATGTCTTCAAAAGGTGGCTGAAGAAAATAACGACCATACTTGAGCTAAATTCTCTTGTATGGTCGTTATTCTTATGTTTACATATTTCAAGTACAGAAATGGTAAGTGAGATATAAGTTCTTTAGTATCCCCTAATTGCACTAACTATAGAATCAGTGTTCCATTTCACAATTACGTCTGCTGCATTTTTTACAACGGTTGACGTTCTTTCTGCACCCCAAGGTTCAATGGCAATTATTTTTTTATTCATACTATTAGCAAGTTCAATTTCAATATTGATCCATTTGCTATATGTAGAATAAACACCTGCCAAGATAAGCACACAACTTGCAGGTTGCATTTGCTTTCTAATGGCTTCCTTAAGCTGGTAGGTATAAGGTGTATTATGAATGGGATCGTTCTTAGGTACAGAATAGTCTTTATAATAAAAATATGGTTTCACATCAAGCATATTTTTCAACTTATCATATGCATCACTATAAGCCCAAGAATGACTAATAAACAAATTGTACGTCACACTAACATCCTCCTTTTTGACAATACTTTAAAAATATAATGGTTATAATGGCTATTACATACAATAAC
>JBJEPA010000265.1:0-3783 GCA_051880995.1 Ruminococcus sp. | reverse complement strand
GAATAAAATGGAAAATCTGGTTTAGCGGAAAATAACTCGACAAAAAATTTGTTTATTTTTATAATATGTGATATAATTTCTTAGTTGAAAAAATATAATTAAAAGGTTAGGTTTGAAAAATCAGTTTTTCAACAGAGCTTTCTGTATGCCTAATGAAATTTTGGAGGTAAAGTATGATTTGTAAAAATTGCGGAAAAGAAATTGCGGATAACTCCCGTTTTTGCACACTTTGCGGTGCAAAGCAAGAGGAACAGGGTACACCGGCTGTAGAGACACCTGTTCAAAGCGAAGTGCCTGTACAAAATGTAGCACCTGCCCAAAACGAGGCACCTGCACAAAATGTACCACCTGTTCAGAATGAAGTGCCTGTTCAGAGCGAGGCACCTGTTTCAGGAAATGTTCCTCCACAGGGAACAGCAACATTTGATAACACTACTCCTGCACAAACAGTAGTTGACCCTGTCGGTCAGCCTGCCGGTGTGCCTTTCCAACCAATGGCACAGGGCGGAAAGAAGTTCGACTTCAAAAAGTATTTGCCTATGATAATTGGTATTGCAGTAGCAGTGGTAGTTGTTGTAATCGCAGTTGTTGCAGTTGTTAAAATTGTATCTAACAGTGGTGTTAATGGTGTAGTTAGCCGTATGGAAGATGCTATAAATGATAAGGATTCTGAGAAGTTAAAGGAATGTTATCCTGATTTTGTTTCGGAAGAAATGGATGTTGACACTGACTCAATAGACAGTGCTCTTGGCTTGATGGATGGCTTTGATGTTGATGTTGACTTTGAGGTTGTTGACGAAGAGGATATTACAGACGAGGACTATGATTATGACGACACAATGACCTGGGCTGAATATATCCAGGAGAATTACGCAGACAACTATGTTGATTATGATGACGAAGATATTGACGCTGTTAAAAAGGTTACTGTAAAAATGTCTTTTGATTTTGACAACAGCATTGCCGATTACCTTGCAGATTCATTGAGCAGTTCTGAACAAGAACAGGAACTCACCTGTGTCAAGGTTGATGGTGACTGGTACATTTTTGATTAATTATCTTTAATTTTTTAAATAATTCATATCAAAAAAGGCTCCTTTTTGGAGCCTTTTTTACTACAAAAATAATCCAAATAAAAGTGGAATTGTTATAATGCACATAAGCTGACTGACCAGTGCAAGGCTTCCCCCAAGCTTTGGGTCTTTGCCATATGCCGAGGGAATAATAACCGTGTTAAGTCCAAGGGGCATTGCATTGGCACACAGGGCAACGCTTATAATATCCTGAGGTGTGTTTAATAGTTTTAGTATCAGCACAATCAAAAGGGGCATTACAAAAATTCTTGCAACGGCAATGATATAAACCTTGTAGTTTTTTAGCTGACTCACAATAGGATAACTGCCAATTACAAAGCCTGTGAGAATCATAGCCATAGGAGCCATTGCTTTGGATGTTCCGCCTATAATTGAGGGCAAAAAGTTAATCTGCTTTGGAATATACCTCACCATATTGGTAAGTCCCATAATCGCACCAATCAGCAGTGAAATACATATGGGATTTAAAAAGCTTTTAAAAGTAAATCCCTTGCCTGCTGTGGGGATTAGCCAGGCAACACCCAAGGAAAACGTGTAAAGGTTCAGAGGAAGAATAAACAGGAGATAGTCAAACAACAGGTCGGGGGCAACTCCCTCAACAAATGCAATTCCTAAAAAGGCAAAATTGCACACCGTAAAGGAGTAACGGTATATTCTCTGAATATAGGGGTCTTTGCTAAAAAATTTACCGAATATTAACCCAACAACAATGCATCCAAAGAGAATTACTGATGAATAAAGCATAATATGCCATTTGTTAAGAAAATTCTCCACAGTACACTTGTCCATAAATATGTTGATGATTGTGGCAGGCATAAGTATATAGTTTAAAAGTCTGGATATTACTGTGGGTGTATTTTCAGGCATAAATTTCCCCCTGCAAAGGAAAAATCCCATTGCCATATATCCGAACAAAATAAGAATTTGATTAATAGTGGTTAAAAGCATAAAACTACCCCTCAAGTATTATTAGAATGTTTTTGAGTATTATTCTTTTTTGCAATATGGCACAGGTGTTTCTTGACCTTGTGTTTGATTAATGATAAAATCATCGTATAAAACTATAGGAGTTGGACTTTGGATATAGTAAAAAATAAAACGAATGAAAACAATGAAAATAATAAAGAAAAAACACCCATAAGCATAGTCAGGGTTATTGTCGGTGCATCCATAGGTGTGTGTATCATTGTGCTTCTTTGGCTGTTTGTGTATTACACAGGAATTTTTGATGCATCCCCAAAGGGATATGAAGTTGAGATGAGGGGTAGCGGTATGGAAATTGTAAGCTATACCGGCGAAGAAAAAAATCTTATAATTCCCGAAACTATCAACGGTCATAGGGTGGTTTACATAGGGGAAAAAGCCTTCTATAAAAACGAAAATGTGGAAAAACTAGTGTTGCCTTCAACTATAAAAGAGGTTGGCAAACAAGCCTTTGCCCATACTAAGGCACTTAAAGAAGTTGAATTTAAGTCTGAATATACCCAGATTGGTGAAGGAGCCTTTGAAAATTCATCTGTTGTTAAGGTAAAACTTCCTACCAGACTGCAAAAAATCAGCGACCGTATGTTCAAGAATTGTAAAAACGTGACCAATGTTTCTTTTCCCGACGATTTAAAGAGCATTGGTGACGAGGCTTTTTGTGGATGTACATCACTTAAGGGAATGACCATTGGTGACGATATTCTAAAAATCGGTAAGGATGCCTTTGCAAATGAGAGGACAGGATTTACCCTTAGCAGTATCATTGGCAGTGAAACAGAAAACTATGCCAGAGATAACGGTATCGAATATGTTCCCTGCAACGCTTACTATGATGTTTACACAAAATATAATTTAAGCGATGGCAAAAACACCTTTAACACTCGTCAGGTGTCTGAGGGCAAGAGAGGAATACTATCTTTCTTCCCTAGTTCAACAGGCTACTACCGAATTACTCTTGATGGCAAGGGTGTAAGCTTTTTTATTACAGATGCCATTAAGGATAACCAGATTTGCTCTACTATCAAGGGTGATGATAGTGATTTTATAGGATACTATCAGCAGGGTAAGGAGTATTATTTTCCTGTTCGTTCCGACGGAGTGGCAGACTATGTGATTAATGTTGAAAGAACAGATAAAGATATTGCAACTATGTACAAAAAGGGAGAAAATCTCCTAAACGGAAACGGAAAGTGCAAGCTTACAGGTGGTTCTTACCTTTATTCAGAACATAATACAAGCTCTGAAAATGTAGCACAGGTTAATTCCGATATTGTATTGACAAAGGTACTGGACTATTATGTTGAGGACAGCAAGCACATTTGGTATCAGATAAACGCCAACGTGGGAGGTTCCGGCAAGCAGGATTTGTGGTTCAGGAGTAAATAAAATTTTATAAAAGGTATTAAATGTAATCACCGGACAACTTAGAGTTGTCCGGTTTTTCGTTGTAAAACTGCTGAAAATAAGGTCTTTTTTAGCTAAAAGTTTAAAATAAATAAAAAATAATATAAATAAAGTTCAATTAAACTAAAGACAAAAAATAAAAAATTCTAAATAAATTAAAGATAAAGTAAAATAGCGTTTAGATTTAAAAAAACTTCTGCTATACTTTAGTCACAGTAAAGAGAGACAAAACAAAAAAAGAAAGGAGAAACAAAATGATTGCTTATCTCGGAAAGCTTTTCTACAATTGGATGAACTCATT
>JBJEPA010000264.1:0-15852 GCA_051880995.1 Ruminococcus sp. | reverse complement strand
TCCTTACATTGAACCCTCACCTTTTAAAACGACTTTAACCGTTTTAAGGAGGATTTTTATATCGTTTCCCAACGACCAGTTGCGTATATATTCTCTATCCAGATTGACAATTTCCTCAAAGTCGGTAATTGTACTTCTTCCGCTAACCTGCCACATACCTGTGATGCCCGGCTTGGTGGAAAGTCTGGCTCTGTGGTGAAGTTCATACCTTTGCCACTCGTCAACTGTTGGCGGACGAGTACCTACAAGGCTCATATCCCCCTTAAGTACATTTAAGAACTGAGGAAATTCATCAAGACTTGTATCTCTTAGGAAATGTCCAACTCCCTTTTTAAATGAACCGTCCGGCATTTTCTTATAGCCGATAATTCGTGGGTCATCCTCCATTTTGAACATAAGTCCGCTGTCTATGGCGTTTTGTGATTCCAGCTCTTTTTTTCTCTCCTCTGCATCCAAATACATACTTCTAAACTTGTAGATTTTAAATACTTTTCCGTTTTCTCCTACACGCTCCTGGGAGAAAAATATTGGTCCGGGAGATTTTGAATATATCATAGGGGCTACTATTAAGGACAACAACCCTGTTAATATACAACCAAAGAAACCAACGCAAATATCAAGGGCACGCTTTATGAAAAGTTTTGCCGGGCTTGCATAGTTGATTGATGTTGTCAGCACGGTGTAACCTGCCACACGCTCAACAAACTGTTTTCTGCCCAAACCACTTTTGCTGTTCAGTAAGCTTATGTGGGTAACAACCCCCATAGACTCAAATTCTTCAATCAAAAAGTCCGGTATAGGGTGATCCTCGCCTAAATCAATAAATACCTCGTCAACCCAGCTTTTGCAGACAAATTCGCAAATATCATCGCTGTTTGCAACAATTTTCACTCCGTCTATATGCTGACCCTCCAGATCCTGGTCAATAACGGAAATTCCCACAATTCTGTATCTTTCGTAGTTATTGTTGCGGATATTCTCAAGAACAGATGATATTTGACTGCCTATTGTAACAATAAGCATTGCTCTTTTTCCGGAGGAATTTGCCTTATTTACAAGAATTTTTTTCCAAAATATCCTTTGAAAATATGTAAATAAAAAGGCAAGTCCCAACCAAATCAAGAGGAAAGGTCTGTTAACCTTGTCCTCGTTGCGAAGAAAAAATAACACCAAAACAAAAATTAAAGTACTCCATGCAAACTGCCTTAGAACCGCAACAAATTCCTTGTAATACCCTCGTTGCAAAATGTGCTTGTATGATTCGGCAAAAATCGCAACAATCACTTCAACTAAGGTTGCCATTAACACACAAATCCTGTACAAACTTGCACCGTAGGGATTTCCCAATCCCTCAATCATCCAAAAGGCACAAATATAGGAAATGTGCAGGCATAAAATATCCAAAAGCAAAAAGTCAAAGTGTTTGCGCCAGCTTTGATAACTTCTTTTGTACATATTCTCCCCTCAAATTTCTTTTCTTTTTCCTTTTAACATATACTGATGGTGTTCTGAGTCCCCTAAAACCAGCCCTATATAGCGGGACATCAGTATAAAATACACGTACCTCCGTATAGTACACTACACACAATATTATACTTCAAACAATTATTCTGTTCAATGGAATAATTCGACAAATAATGTATAAAAAACGACGATAAATACTTTACTTTGACGAATTATAGGACTTATCTTTTATGTAATATTTTTAAGTAAATTTTTTATAATGTAAACAAAAAAATCGGGACTGTTTTGTTACAGCCCCGGTTGTGAATTTTTTAACTTTTGCCCACATAGCTTACAACATCAACAATTTGTCCGTCCTTGTAATAAACCCTTGGAACTCGTTTGCTTATGTCACACACAAATTCATAATTAAAACTACCTGCAAGGTCGGAAACCTCTTCACAGCTTATAAATTTATCTCCGTCTTTCCCCATAAGGGTAACCTCATCCCCCTGTTTTACTCCTTCAATATGGGTTACATCAACCATAAACTGATCCATACAAACTCTGCCCACAATGGGTGCATAGCATCCATTAATAAGCACTCTGCCCTTGTTGCTGAGGGTTCGTGGATAACCGTCGGCATAACCCACAGGCACAGTAGCAACAACAGTTTCTTTATCTGTAACGTATGTACCGCCATATCCCACAGGAGTTCCCGCCTTTAGGGTTTTTACAAAAGAAACCTCTGACTTTAGCTCCATTGCAGGAATTATTTTAAAGCTTTCTTTGTCCATCTCCTCACTTGGATAAAGACCGTAGGTGATGATTCCGCTTCTTACAATCTGCAAATTCATATCCGAAAGTTCCATAATTGCAGCAGAATTGCTGACATGGCAATTAGGGATTTCCACATCTCTTGATTTCAGTTTCTCTACAAAATCTGCAAATCTTTTAAACTGGCTCTTGGCTACGGACTTATCCTTTTCGTCTGCTCTGGCAAAGTGGGTGAACATTCCGTCAATCTCCAGGTTAGGCAACAGGCTGATTTCTTTAATTATATCAGCGCTTTCGTCATTGTCAGCAAATCCGATTCTGCTCATTCCCGTATCAAGCTTAATGTGTATTTTTGCAGTTTTATTCATAGACAAAGCTGTATCAGATAGTTCTTTCGCCATTTCAAAGGTGAAAATTGCAGGAATTAAATCATAGTTTATAACATCCTCATACTGGGATGGATGTGTATATCCCAAAAGGTTTATAGGCTTTGTAAATCCCGCATTTCTAAGGTCTATTCCCTCTTCGGGAATAGCCACAGCATATCTGTCGATGACATCGTCACAGTATTTTGCAATCTGATTAGCACCGTGGCCATATCCGTCAGCTTTGATAACAGCCATAAGCTCCGTATTTTTGTTAATTCTACTTTTTGCAAGGGATAGGTTGTGATGTATTGCATCAAGATTTATATCTGCCCTTACTCGCATATATTTCTTCATAATAACACTTCTCTTCCTATACTTAACCACTATTATACACTTTGCAAAGGCAATAATCAAGGCAACTACTTATGATTTGACAAATATGATATAATTTTTAAAAGGAAAAATCTTTCGGAGAGATATTTATGACTTATATATACAAAAGCCCTGTGGGAAATTTAATAATCAAAGACAACGGTAATGCAATTACAAAAATATCCTTTGGACAGGAAGAAAAAGAGAATGAATTTCCACCATCTCCTTTGATTTTGCAGGCAATAAATCAACTAAAGGAATATTTTGACGGAAAGAGAAAAATTTTTGACTTTTCCATTTCTATCCAAGGTACAGATTTTCAGAAAAAAGTTTGGCAAGCCCTTCTGGAAATACCTTACGGAGAAACAAGAAGTTACAAAGAAAT
This sequence comes from Ruminococcus sp., assembly GCA_051880995.1. Lineage (GTDB taxonomy): Bacteria > Bacillota > Clostridia > Oscillospirales > Acutalibacteraceae > Ruminococcoides. Next base: position 12,507 of record JBJEPA010000264.1, on the reverse strand, counting down.
AGCAACAAAAGTTGGAAATCCAAAAGCCGGTAGGGCTGTAGGTATGGCAAACAACAAAAATCCTATAGCAATTGTTGTTCCCTGCCACCGTGTTATCGGCAAAAACGGAGAACTAACAGGATATGCCGGAGGAATGGATGTAAAATCATATTTAATAAAATTGGAATATAATAACATAAAAAACACCTCGACATTCACTGGTTAATGTGATAATATTTGAGTGTAATTAATTATGATAGGGCGTTAAAGATGGCACTTGTTAGATTTTTTGATTTTATAGGCAAAAAGATGGGAAACAGTTTTGGAATTATTTTTAAGATTATAATTCCTTTCATGATTACATTCATCCCCATTGATCAAGTAAGCGGTTGGCTTTTTGGTCCAATGGCAAAAATTTTGGATTTTGTACTATGGGCAGGACTTCTTGTACTTTTAATTTTTGTGCCAAAGGCGGCATCAATTATGGAATTTATTGTTATCGGACTTGCCTTGGTGCTCACTATCGGCTTTGGGAGCATTGACCACCTGTGGGGTTGGTGTGTTATGATTAGTGCCGCAGTTTTTCTGTTCTTTAAGCTCCTGTTCTTACTGGCAATTTTAATTAAAAAGGCAAACGGTATGTATAAAGCAGAACCGTCTGTCCAGTCTGAAACGAAAGAATAAACTTCACAAAGGCGTGATTATTTTTATGGTTAAAACTTATATTCTAAATACTGATTCCCTTGACAACAGGGAACTTTTTGAGAACAAACTGTCAACTGTTGACAAGGAAAGGCGAAAGAAGGTTTTAAGGCTACCCAAAAACACACCCCAAAAGCAATCTCTTGGAGCAGGACTTCTGATAAAAACTTTTGTGGGTGACATAACCTCCTATGGAATTGGGGGAAAACCACAGGCTTTGGAAACTCAGTTCAATGTAAGCCACAGCGGAAAATATGTTGTGCTTTCTATTTCAACCGAGCCGGTTGGCGTTGATATTGAGCTTTTGCAAAGAGGCAGAAAAAAGGTAGCCTCAAGGTTCTTTACCCTTGAAGAAAATATTCAGATAGATCAAAGCTACGACCCCGACAAAACCTTTACCAGACTATGGACACTGAAAGAGGCTTTTCTCAAATGTATCGGCTCTGGCATTGGCAAAAACCTGCGTCAGACAGAAATCCACCTTAACGGTGGTGACATTAGAGTAAAGCAAGACATCAACAATAACCCATACTACTTTAAGGAATACAATGTGGAGGGTTATCAGCTTTCCGTTTGCAGTGAGGACAACGAGTTTGAGGAAAGACTGATTGATGTAACAGAGAGGATTTTAGGTACAGATTCTAACACCCTTTAGAAAGATAAAATTTTCCATAAAAAATTGAACAAAAACAAGGCTGTGAAACTTAAAATCCATTTCACAGCCTTTTAAATTTATACTGATATCTAATTAATGTTTTTTCCAAAGAGATGGTATAAACAAAATCATCATCGGGAAAATTTCAAGTCTGCCAGCAAGCATATCAAAGCTAAGGACTATTTTGCTAAGCACACTCATATGTGCAAAATTTGCAGTTGCTCCAACATCCTCCATACCCGGACCTATATTGTTGAAACAGGCAACAACAGAAGTAAAGGTTGTAACAAGGCTTTCTCCCTCTATACTGACAAGGAGTACGCTGGTAATAATGATGAAAACATATATGACAAGATATGTGTTTATACCCTTTAATACGCTGTTGTCAACGCTCTTTTTATTCATTCTTACGCTCATAACCTGACGGGGACGAATCATCTGCTTTAAATCATTAATCATCTGCTTAAAGTATATCACGATTCGGCTGATTTTAATTCCGCCTCCGGTTGAGCCTGCCATAGAGCCAACAAACATCAAAAGTACAAGAATTATCTTGGCAAATACTGACCACTGTTCAAAATCCGCTGTAACAAATCCCGTTGTACTGATAATTGATGTAACGGTGAAGTATGAATCTCTGAATGCCTTTTCAAAGGCTATCTGGGAAGTGGTAAGCAAATTGATAGCAATCAGCACCACACTTGAAGCAATGACACAAATGTATGCTCTAAGCTCCTCATCCTTAAACACAGCACCAAACTTTCTCATTATAAGGAAGAAGTAAAGGTTAAAGTTAACACCAAACAGCATCATAAATGTTGCCACAACATATTCAACATAAGGACTGTTGTAGCCTGCTATGGAGGCATCCTTTACAGAAAATCCACCTGTTCCTGCTGTTGCCAGTGCTGTAACAACGCTGTTGTAAAAGCCTATGCCGGAAAACATAAGGAAAACAATTTCTGCCACAGTTAAAGCAAAATACAGGATATAGAGAATCCTTACTGTATCCGTCATTTTGCTCATAATCTTGCCCGCCTTAGGTCCGGGAACCTCTGCACGCATAAGGTGCATTGACTGACCGTCACCCTGTGGCACAACCGCCATTAAAAATGTGAGAACACCCATACCACCAATCCAGTGGGTAAAGCTCCTCCAGAACAACAGTCCCAATGGATTGCCCTCAATTTTCGTCATAACCGTTGAACCTGTGGTAGTAAATCCCGATACAGTTTCAAAAAAAGCGTCAAGATAGTTTGGAATCATTCCCGAAATGACAAAGGGCAAGCACCCAAAAAGTGACATTAAAATCCAGGCAAGACCGCATATTACAAGTCCCTCTCTTGCAAGGAGCATTGTGTTCTTTGGTCTTTTAAGTCCAAAAATTAAGCCTATACCCAATAAAATACAAATTGGGATAACAAATGAAATATATGTACTTGTTTCTCCGTATATTATGGCAACAATGAGGGGGAGGGTCATCAGCGCACCCTCAAGAAACATTATTTTGCCCAATATATTTACAACTGCACGATAGTTCATACAAATATATCCTCTAGCGAACGAATAGCCTTACCCTTTGTAACAACAATTACAGAGTCCTTCTCCTGTATAGTATCATCACCGGTTGGAAAAATAATCTTTCTTTTTCTGCTGATTGCTGCTATCAGTATATCTTTTTTAAACTTTAAATCCTTAATGGGGACATCTATATAATCCTTGTTACCCTGTGCGATAAACTCAATCGCCTCTATTCTGCCGTCCATCAGCTTATACAGATTTTTGATTTCCTCACCCTCTGCATTAAGCTTTGCTCTCATATATTTTACAATTATTGATGAGGTAATCTGGCTCATAGATATGGCACTTTCACCCATAATTTTGTTATATAGCTGATAAAACTCCGGCTCGTTGATTTTGGTAACCAGCTTTTTCACATTAAAGCTTTGGGCATACATTGCCACAAGGAAGTTGCCCTCATCGCTGTCGGTAACATTTACCACAGCGTCACATCTTGCAATGCCCTCTTCTATAAGCAGATTGTGGTCAGCGGAATTTCCCAGCACAATTCTTGCGTCAGGCAAATGATCTGCAAGGAACTTGCACCTGTCACTATTCTTTTCAATTACAGTCACATTCATACCCATTTTCATAAGTATCATTGTAAGGTAGTGGGCAATTCGTGAACCGCCGATTATCATAACATTTTTTATCCTGTGTTTAAGAATTTTCATTCCTTTCAGGATATTTTCAATGGATTTGTGGGAACCACAGATGTAGATGCTGTCCTTTTCACGAATTACAAAGTTACCGTTTGGGATAAACACATCCTCATTTCGGCGAACAGCACAAATCAAAAACTGATTGCCATACATTTTTGAAATTTCGTAGATAGGCTTATCTATTATATTGTTATCGCTCTTGACCTGAACTTCAATCATATCAATTCTGCCGTTGGCAAAGGTTTCGTAATTTGTAGCGGCAGGGAACTTTAAAATACGGGATATTTCCTTAGCCACACTCATATCGGGATTAACCATCATTGAAATGCGCAGTTCGTTCTTCATAAAATCAATCTGGTTTACATATTCCGGTCCACGAACTCTGGCTATAGCATGTCTTGCACCCATTTTTCTGGCTATAAGGCAGGAGAGTATGTTGATTTCGTCAGAAAGAGTGGTAGCTATAACAAGGTAAGCATTCTGAATATTTGCTTCTGTCAGCACATCACAATGTGTTCCGTTGCCACAAATTCCGCTGACATCCTGTTCCTCAACAATTCTGTCAACCCTTTGTTCGTCTATATCTACTACAACAACATCGTGACCTTCTTCTCTCAGACTGCTAATCAAGAATTTTCCAATCTTGCCTGCACCGATTACAACCACATGCATATTGTGTTCCTCCCGTATATATTATCCCAAATAAACCGAGGATAAATTCAAAAATAAACAATAAAAGATATATAAAACTAAACTGATATGATTTTAATACATTTGGGGTATAAATTACAAGTGTTAATTACATTTTTGGAATAATTATCTTAAAATATTGACTAAATAATCGTTATTTGATAAAGTAAGTATGTAGAGATTTGTCATAAGGAGGTCAATATGAAAAAATTAATTACCATACTCCCAATAATCCTGGCATTTGTTGCAACCCTTACTTTTGTGGGATGTGACTCCGACAGCAACAAGGATGCTGAAACCACAACAGAGGCAACCTTTAAGGAGCCCACCGTTTCAATTTCGGAATCCGTAACATTTTCATTCAGAGATAAAACCTCTACTACAAAGAAAAAGGCAACCGCTCCCTCTACCACCAAAAAGAAAGCAACACAGGTTCCTACTACAACAGAATACTATGAACCTACCACTCAGTATTATGAAACAACCCAGTACTACGAGCCGACAACAGAGGCTCCTGTGGGATACATTGATTACAGCGGAGCGTCAACAAGATACTTTAATGAAAGCGATGTAGCAGGTCTTTCTGCTGATACAGTACAGAGCGTTATTAACGATATATACGCTCACCACGGCTATATTTTCAAAACAGCCTCAATTCAGTCTTATTACGAAAGCCAGTCATGGTACAAGGGTACTGTGAATAGTGAAAGTGAAGCCGAGGCAAGCTTTAACGCATACGAAAAATACAACATAATCTTCCTGTCAAAATACAGATAAGTTTTTGCAGGAGATAAACTAATAGGGAATTATGAGGGGGCAGGGTTTTTCTGCCCCTTTAATAAAAGTGCTGAAATATGCTTATAATAATACAATAAAACTTTGGAAGTGTAAATATGAACGATTTTGTAAGGGTGGCCTCGGCTGTGATTAACACGACCGTTGCAGACACCAAAAAAAATGTTGAAGAACATATTAAAATGATGGAAACATCAGACAAGGAAAAGGTAGATATCACTGTTTTTCCCGAGCTTTCCGTAACAGGCTACACCTGTCAGGATTTATTCTTTCAGCAGGAGCTACTTGAAAATGCAGAACAGGGCGTAAGGGAAATTACTGAAAAATCAAAAAAACTGTACGGAACATATATTGTAGGCTGTCCTGTTCAGTTTAACGGTCAGCTTTACAACTGCGGTGTGGTAATTTCCAAGGGTGAAATTTTAGGCATTGTACCAAAGACCTTTTTGCCTAACTATAACGAATTTTACGAGAAAAGATGGTTCAGCTCAAGTACAGACTTAAAAAGCTATTACGGAAAACTCATATCCCATACCTTCCTTGATTTTGCCGGTTACGAGGATGTTTTATTTGGAAATATGATTTTTGACAACGGCTACTGCAAATTCGGTGTGGAAATCTGTGAGGATTTGTGGGCACCTGTGCCACCATCGGCAATGCTTGCACTTGACGGAGCAGAAATTATACTGAACCTTTCCGCCAGCAACGCAACAATCGGCAAGGGTGAATATCTCCGTTCAATGGTAAAGCAGTATAGCGGTAGTAACATATGCACCTATGTTTACTGCTCTGCCGGTTCTGGAGAAAGCACACAGGATTTGATTTACAGCGGTCACTCCATCATCAGCGAAAACGGAACTATTCTTAAAGAAAATCAAAAGACCATCGAAAACGACTACCTGTTAATCTGCGACACAGACCTTGGCAAAATAAGAGCTGACCGCAGAAAAAACAAGTCCTTTAAGGACTGTCAGGTATTTTACCAGAAATTTACTGACAATATGGGATATACTTATTGTTCAGAGTGTTGTGAGGACGAAAAGATAAAGAACTCTGCAACAAATGGGGAATACTACCCTGTATATAAAACTCCTTTTGTACCTGCCGACAACAGCAAAAAGCTAAAGAGATGTATGGAAATCTTCTCAATGCAGGTTGAGGGACTGAAAAAGCGAATTTCCGTTATCGGTGGAAAAATGGTTGTTGGGGTAAGCGGAGGACTGGACTCGACCCTTGCTCTGCTTGTATGTGCCGAAACTGCAAAGAGAATGAACAAGCCAATGACTGATGTTGTGGGAGTTACAATGCCCTGCTTTGGCACAACAGACCGCACCTACAACAACTCAATCAATCTGATGAAAGCACTTGGCGTAACACTAATGGAAGTCCCTATTGCCGACAGCTGTCGTCAGCATATGAAGGATATTGGTCACGACGAAAATGTACACGACATCACCTACGAGAATGTTCAGGCAAGGGAAAGAACACAGGTGCTTATGGATGTAGCCAACAAGGTTGGAGGAATTGTTGTTGGCACAGGGGATTTGTCGGAGCTTGCCCTTGGCTGGTGCACTTACAATGCCGACCATATGTCAATGTACGGTGTTAATGCCTCTATTCCAAAAACCCTTATTAAGTGGATGATTGACGCTGTTGCAAAGAACAACATATTTAAAGAAGGAACGGAAATTCTTGAGGATATTATTGACACACCTATATCCCCTGAACTTCTGCCACCTACAAAGGATGGAAAAATAGCACAGAAAACTGAGGAAAAAGTTGGACCTTACATTCTACACGACTTCTTCCTGTACTATGTTCTCCGCTTTGGCTTTAAGCCGGAAAAGATTTTTAACCTTGCCTGTACCGCCTTTGAGGATGAATTTGACAAGGAAACAATAAAAAAATGGCTGAAAACCTTTTACAGAAGATTTTTCACACAGCAATTTAAAAGGAGTTGCCTGCCTGACGGCGTAAAGGTTGGCTCTGTGTGCCTTTCCCCAAGGGGCGACTGGCGAATGCCCACAGACTCCAGCCCGAGAATCTGGCTTGACGAGGTTGAAAAGCTGTAAAATTTTAAGAACAAACACGCAGGAAAGCCTTGACCGATTGAATGGTCAAGGCTTTTTGATTATTGGTGATTTTTCGGGGCATTATAAAATATAGAACACTTTTTGGAGGAACTTTATGGTAAGGATAATAACCGATTCTGCATCTGACTTTGAACCACTTGAAATATCTCTGCTGGACATAGAGGCTATACCTCTGACTGTGACTTTCGGCAATGTTCACTACAAGGAAAATATAAACCTGACAAAGAGGATTTTCTACAACCTTTTGACAATGCAGGACGCTCACCCAAAGACATCTCTCCCCTCTCCACAGCAGATTGAAGATGTTTTTAAAAACATCCCACCAGACGACCAAATTGTGGGGGTTTTTCTGTCATCCCACCTGAGCGGAACATATCAGAGCGTAAAATACTTTTCAAAAAGTCACAAAAACTGCTATATCATAGACAGTATGAGCGCCTCCGCCGGAGAGAGAATTTTGGTGGAGGAGGCGGTGAAAATGCGTAACCAAGGGAAATGTGCGTCAGAAATTTTTAACCACCTTGAAAATCTAAAGCATAAAATAAGACTTTATGCCTGTATAGATAACATTGAATTTTTACAAAGGGGAGGAAGAATATCCTCCTCCAAGGCGAAAATCAGCTCTATTGCAAACATCAAGCCTGTTATCACTATGGAGGATGGAAAGGTTGTTCTTGCCCACAAAAGCATTGGTATGAAACGAGGAATGAACTACATTATTCACCGACTTAGTCACAACAAACCCGACTACAAATATCCTTTTCATATAATGTACACCCATGTTCACCACCAAGGGGTTATTCTCAAGGAATCCCTTATGGAGGCCGGTTACAATATTAACAACCACAGCCTTGTGAATGCCGGAGCGGTAATAGGAAGTCACATAGGAACCAACTCCTGTGGAATAGCATATGTGAGCAAATAGCCGTAGCCGGTCATAAACCTGTGACATTCACCTGAATTTCATTCCACATTTTTAAGAGCCTGTGACATAGGGATTTTTTTAATCCTGTTAAGCTGAATAAAATTAACCACACCGTAGCACAAAATTCCCATAATAATCATTGCCGGATAAACATAGGTTGCAATGTAGTAGGTGAGCCAACCGTTAAACTCCTGCATAAGAGCATAGTAAATCACCCTTATAGTCAACTCGCAAAGAGGAACGCTGAGGAGCAGAGAAATTACTACCACAATGCCTGTTGCCCTGTTGTACAGCCTGCTCACTTCACTGTCATTATATCCCAAAATCTTGACCATAGAAATTGACTGGGCATTCTTTTCAATTATGATTTTGGCAAGAAGATATATTACAAGGACAAACATTATTACTGAAAAACCGCCAATCATAGGAAACATTGAACCCATTGAATCCTCAAGCTGGTCAGCAATAATTGTCAAATCCTCCTCTGTAATTGTTGACGCTATATATGCTTTGTCAATGTCATTTATCTTATCGTTTGAAAAGTAACCGCTGAAATAGTCTTTTGGCACATCAAAAGTCTTAGTAAACTTTTCCATTGACATAAATACGCTTAGTGTTGCAGGGTAATGATAGCTGTCCTGAACATCAAATGTGTATTTTTTGTTGCTGTGCTTTTCACTGAGGGTGTATTTTTCACCCTTAGGGGCGCCGTACTTTTCCATAAGTCCGTCTGACAGAACCACCATATCCTTATCCTTTGAAAAGTCAAGGTTTTTCAGATATTTTGAGTTTTCGCTGATACCGTACACAGTTATTTCCTCTCCCTTTTCGTTTTCCAAGGAACGAACACAGTATTTCTCGGCATTTTTGTCAGTTGTTTCAACAGGAGTTTTCAAAATATACTGGTAGTTTGCAATTTTGGACTGTGTAATTTCCTCCTTAAAATTATCAAGGAGAGGTGACATCATAAGTCCAAACACCAAAAGCACACTTGCAAGGAAAACTCCTACAAACATCATAAAGTATGTTGACTTGTTCTGCAAAACTATTCTGATGCGAAACCTTGTAAAGAATTTTTTACTTTTAAGTTTAATCGCCTTTTTCTTTTTTGTCCTTTTCAGCTCGTGCCTTAAAAATTTCAGCGGTGGCAGGGCCAGGGTTGAAATCAGCACCAAAATATTCACAACAATGATGATTAACACAGGGATAAGTGTGGTTTTGACAAATGCCTCACTGCTCCATATTGTGTGGTATGATGTTAAGGAATAGCTGTGGTAATATAACTGCGCAATTATATCCTTCATAAAAGTATAACCCAGCACATTACCTGCTATTGCCGCCCCAAGGGTCACCATAACAGGCAGAATCATATAGTGGCACATCATTTCTGTCTTTGTATATCCCGACGCTCTCAGCGTACCGATTACAGAGGACTCCTGCTCCAGAGTGTTCCTTGTTGTAACGGAGAATACAAAAGCCATTACAGCCATTACAATATACAACAGCCATTGTATCATAGCTTTATCCTTGCCCAGATCGTCACCGGCAAATGTAATAGCCTGATTATCCGACTGTTTCACAAAGTCTGTCAGTTTTCCCCTTTTATAAAGCTGGGTTTCTATGCTCTTAGCTTTTTCGTCAGTTTCCTCTTCATCCAAGGAGTTGTTATTAGTCCAGGCATAGCAATTAATCAGGTTACCCTCCTTAACGGAGTCAAAGGCGGTGTCATTCACAACAGAAACAGCAAATTTTTGTGCGTTCAGCATCATATCCGTATTGTTCTTAAACAATGCGCTGTAGTCTGTCAGTGCAACAAGTCCGGAAATTTTGAAATCTTTGTTTCCCACCTTTATAAAATCCCCTGTGGACAGCTGGTTGTTTTCTGCAAAAAGCCGGTCAATTGCGATTTCGTCTTTATTGCCGGGCAATTTGCCCTCCAAAACATCAACCTGATTCACCTTGTCACGGTTTTTGTATATTCTTAATGTACGACCGTCTTTGATTTCTATGTCCTTATAGAATATGGGATAAACTGTAATATCCTCTTTCCTTTCAAGTTCCGAAATCATCTTTTCATCCGCCGGAATCTCCAGAGAAAAATGACCGTCCTCAACATTGTACTTATCAAAGCTTTCGCTATACGCCTGTTTCATACTTCCGTCTGCAACAATAAACCCGGAGCAGAATCCAACGGTAAGACATAGGAAGAGAAAAAGTGCAATGTACTTTCCCATATCCTGTTTAAGCTCTCGTTTTATTCTTTTATATAAAGGATTTTTCATAACAAATCACCTTACCAATCCAGTTCAACTGCTGAAACCTTGTTTTCGTTCAGGCTGTTGTGCCTTACTGCACCGTCACGCAGTTTAACTATCCTGTCAGCCATATTTTTAATTGCGTCATTGTGGGTTATAAGTATAACCGTATTACCAAACTTTTTGTTAATATCTTCTATCAGCTTTAGAATTTCTTTTGAGGTTTTGTAATCCAGAGCACCTGTCGGTTCATCACAAAGCAAAATATCAGGATTTTTCACTATGGCTCTGCCTATGGCTGTCCTCTGTTGCTGACCGCCGGAAAGCTGGTTGGGTATTTTATCTCTGTGCTCCCAAAGTCCCAGAGTTTTCAGCAAATCATCAATGGGAAGAGGGCTATCGCTAAGGTAGGCACCAACCTCAACATTTTCCCTGACAGTCAGATTAGGAATCAGGTTGTAGGACTGGAACACATACCCCAGATGCTTACGGCGGTAAAGGGAAAGCTGTTTTTCGTTCATCTCCTCCACTTTATCGTCACCGATTTTTATCACACCTCTGTCGGCAGTTTCGATTCCCCCTATAATATTAAGCAAGGTTGACTTACCGGAACCCGAGGGACCCAAAAGCACACAGATATTGCCCTTTTCTACACTAAAGCTGATGCCTTTTAAAACCTCTGTGCGACTGTCGCCCTCACCAAAGGACTTTTTTATATCTTTCAATTCTAAATACATAAAATCATTCCTTTCTGTCTGCCAATTAGGCAGTTTCGTTAAAACATATGAATGTATGAACATATGTTAATGCATTCATATTATATTTACAATAATTGTATTTGTCAATACCCTTTAGATAGATTTTTATAAAAAAGAGAAACTTTTCAAGAAAACAGGAACACTTTTTAAATGTTTCTTCAAAAATCTGTCCCATTTTTTGAATTCTCCTTGTTGTATATAGTGAAAGGGTTAATTTTATGAATTTCAATGACTGTTTTATAAAAGGATGGTTTCCAATGGCATAATTAAATTAATAATCTTAATAATTTAATAAAGATAATGTTATACAGCAAGGAGGTCGTGCTATGAAAAAACTAATATCAATCACATTAACAATAATTATGGTGTTGTCTGCATTTACAGTTATTCCAACTGCAAGTGCCAAGACTAAGGAATATAAAAGCAAAAATTGCATCTACACTCTTAACAGCAAGGGCGAGGCAACAGTAGTGGGTAACTACTATAAGGGTTATTACTGGAAAACACCGTCTTACTGGAAAATACCGTCAAAATTAGATGGTCATAAGGTTGTAAAAATCGCCATTAAGACTGATGATGGTATGGTTATTCTACATGATAACATAGTGAAAATAAAGATACCAAATTCGGTTAAGTCAATTACAAAGTCACTTAAAACATTTGCAAAGCTCCAAGGACGGGGATTTTTCGGCGATGACAATGATGTTAGGATTGTGTGCAGTAAAAATTCCTTTGCCCACAAATATGCAATTAAAAATAAAATTAACTACATTATCTCAGGGAAAACATACGGTGACTTATGTTCTTTATGGTATCACTATGGTTACAGGCTTAATAATTCAAAAAATGACTCAGCATATATATTACCCACAATGGTTTATACATCCAAGTCCATTAAACCTTCTTTTAAAATCATGAAAGGTGATTTTAAATTAAAAGAGGGCAGAGATTTTGTGGTGGAGAATTTGAATAATTATGCTGTTGGCGAGGCTTCTGTTTTGGTTAAGGGAAGGGGTAATTTTTGGGGCGAAATCATACTTGATTTTACAATTATTCCTGCTCAGGCACAGATAACATCACTTGAAATTAGCGGTGTTGACAGTGTTAAATGCAAGTACAAAAGCAATGATTTTAACAGTCCTCCAAAAATGATACAGTACAGCACCGACAGCAGCTTTAAAACTAAAAAGTGTCTGACAACCACAGAGTATTTTGACCAAACAGTAACAGGCTTGGAACCGGGCAAAACCTACTACTTTCGTGTAGCAAATTATATTGATACCCAGCATTTAAGTGTAGGTTATAGCAAAAAAGATAAGGACTATTACGTGTATATGTCCGGCTTGAAAAGATACTACGGTAAATGGTCAGATGTTAAGTCAATTACTCTGTGACTATAAGGTTTATCCAACCCGAAAGGAGGCTATATTATG
>JBJEPA010000263.1:0-3819 GCA_051880995.1 Ruminococcus sp. | reverse complement strand
TATAATGGAGAGGTAGGAGTAGGCATTCGGCTTGCTTATATAAATCGGAATTTATGAGGTGATTTGGTTATGGAAGATAATATCTATGTCAAAATAAAAGCAGTATTAAGAAATAAGCCAAAGGAACTGTCAAATTTAGAACAGTGGCTTTTTGTAACAGTTAATACAGCTAAATCAATCATTGACAATACAAGTAAAAATAATTTAGGCAATGTGATGAAGTTGTCCGAGTGCAATAGCACCAGTCAAATTCAGAATGAGTTTGATATTATACAAGGCAAATTCGGACGAGAGGGTTTTTCTCAAAGGTACAGTCCTGTTTACCTTTATCTTTGCTCATTAGTTGCTAATTATCCTAATCAAGAGCTTTCAAATGAAGATAGAGAATTGATAAAGCAATATAACGCAGTTGAAACTTATTTATTATACGAAATTTAGAAATTTCAACTTATCAAGCAGAACAAATTCCGGTTTGTCTTGGTAACTTAAAATTGAATATATCAATCCAATGCAGGGCATACAAGCTCTGCATTTTTCTTTTTCAGCCCGAAAAAATTTCCCCGGTCAAAATATCGAACGGAATACTCTTACGGCGCACTCAACTTCGTGCGCAATGCGAATAGACAGAAAGGAGGCAGGCGCGCTATAATTTTAGTATGAAGCAGAACAATTCTGCTTGCAAAAAATTATAGATTGGTGGTGATGATATGGCTTCGACTACTGAAAAGCTGACAAAACTCGAAACAAAGATTGAGAAGCGTAAGGCGGTTATTGCAGAGGAAACAGCAAAGCTTAATTCTGACCTTGCGGAGTATGACAAGCTCTATCTTATGACTCTTGCCGATAAGTTCAAGCTGAAGGGCAAAGACTTGTTCTCTGCGATTGAACGTGAACACGAACAGCTTGAAAAGCTCCGTGACGGTGGAATATCCGATAAAGATATTGACAGCCTGACGAATAATGGTGCTGCTGCCGTTCCGCATAGCAGTTCTCCCCATTATTTCACAGGTGAAAATTAACGGAAAGGAGGTATTGAATGAGTGACTATGTTTTCCTGATCGGTGATGATGATTTCAGCAAGGAAAATCGGGAATATATCAGCTTAGATACAAGCGAAGGGCAAAAAATTACTGTTGCTCTTACGGCAAGCAGTGTGCCGTTCTGCGGTCGATTTAATGACAGCAAAATTACATTCGCCTATGACAGCGATTACAAAGACACTGTCGATGAAATTATCAGCAAAATAACTTCGGAAGAATATGCCGATATACGCCGTGAGATAAAGGAGCATAAGGGCGAGGACTGCCTGTATTTTATCCCGACTGTCGCAAAGCTCCTGCGAATGACGGAAGGTACGCTCCGCAGCAGACCGTCAGATATTCAGCTTGCCGTCTGCAAGCATTATACGGATATCTGGTGCTGCGATACATACACCATTCAGCGTGAGCTTGAAAATGTTCTGACGCTGAAAACACAAGAATAATGACAGACAGCGAGAGAAAAATAGCTGTCGGAAAGGACAATAAGATTTGAATACAACATCTGCCGTAGAAAGAGAGAAGGCGGTTGAATATTATGCTGACGGTGTCAAAGTCAAGGTCGTGTACCCTGACAATGTGAACGAAACCATTAAGCAGCAGAAAATCAACAAGATGTACGATATTTTCCTCGGTGCAATGCGCCGTAACAGAGCAGAAGAAACAACTGAATAATCAGGCAATCTGCCGAAAATAATTACAGTTTCTAAAAAGCTGTTGCATTTTTCGGACGGTTGCGCTATCATATAGATGTAAAACCAACCGTCCGATTGCAAACAGCAATTGGAGGTCAATATGGCAACAAAAAGAATGAATAACAATGGAATTACGGCAATTTATGTCCGCCGTTCCGTGAGCGACAAGGATAAGGGCAACAACTCGCTGTCCATATCCGCACAGAGGGAGGAATGTGTAAAATTTGTAGGCGATTGTGAGTATCGTATCTACTGCGATGACGGCAAAAGCGGCAAGGATATAGCTCATCGCCCCGAATTTCAGGCTATGATGCAGGATGCCCGTGACGGTCTTATCAGCCGTATTGTGGTAAAAAAGTATGACCGTTTCAGCAGAAATATGAGGGAGTACTTGAATATCACGGACGAACTTGACCGCTATGGCGTGACCGTATATTCGCTCTCTGAACCGTTCAACACGGAGACAAAAGAGGGGCGCATGATGAGGAATAATCTGCTAAATTTTGCAGAATTTGAGAGAGAAACAATTGCCGCAAGAGTGGCTGATGCTTTTCAGACAAAGGCTCGTGAAACAGGCTTTTATCAGGGCGGTAAGGTGCAGTTTGGATATGTTCCCGAAAGAAGAACGATTAACGGAAAAACTGGCTCGGTACTTGTTCCATCGGAGAACGCCGAAGCGGTGCGTGTGGCGTATGACCTGTATCAGCACCCTGAAAATTCTCTGACGAATATTATCAAATACTTATCCGACAACAGCATCAATGCTTCAAGACCTGCCCCACGAGCCAGATCGGGAGTATCCAACCTTGACAGGTCGCATCTGAGCCGTATTCTTGCAAATCCGCTGTATGTTCGTGCCAACAAAGAGGTATACCGCTTTTTTCTTTCCAGAGGGTATGAAATGCTTGACGATATTGAAGCTTATGACGGTGTTCACGGCTTGTTTGTTCATGCCAGCGGTGATGATACGCATTTTGTTAAGGTAGCCTATCACGAGGGGCTTGTTCCTGCAGAGACGTGGCTTCGAGTGCAAGACAGGAAGTCGCATCAGAGCAAATTCCCGACAAACGGCAAGGCTATGAATTCTTGGCTTGTGGGCATGGTGAAATGTGCCTGTTGTGGCTATGCGATGCATTTCAATCACAGTACAAACAGAAAAGGCAAGATATACTATCGCTTTATCGACTATGGCAAATTAACGCTGAACGGCTGTCCTACTCCGCCCATTCAGTTAAAGCCGAAACAGGTTGAGGACACGGTTTTAAGAGAAATGCGTAAACGTATTGAACAGCTTAATATCGAAAAGCACGAAGCAAGTAAACCCGATGCCGAAACGGAAAATATCAAGACGGATATCATTCGCCTTGACAGCGAGATACAGAAGTTAATGGATAAGCTTGCCGATGCTGACAGCGTACTTTTTGATTACATTCAGAAGCGTGTGAGTGACCTGCACAAGCAGAAGTCGGAACTGGAAAAGAAAATGCAGACCATGAGCCGCAAGCGTAAGGCTATCGATACAAAACCGTTGGAAGCACCTATGAATCAGTGGAATATTTTGACAGTTCAGGAGAAGCACGATTTAGCGGCAGCAATGATAGAGGTCGTGCTTATATCTGATGAAACAGGTATTGAAGTGAAATTCAGCATTTGAAAAAGTGCGGAATTTCGGCGCTTTTTAGAGTTGATAAGGTGATGCGTAGGGCGTGCCTCTGAATAATCTGAACTCAATGGTATGGTAGTTGCTAAGGTTTACAGCAACATACCTGCCATTACTGCTGTTTTTTGCCTTATCAAGGATTTCCTTGCCCGTCTTTTCAAAACCGTATCTTGCTGACCATCTGTTCATGTTATAGCTGTTTCTTCTGCTGAATTTGAAAATTTCGTTCCAGTTTTTCTCAACAAAGAAAAGTATACGGGATATTACTTCTTCCTGCTCCGACTTGTTATCACCGAAAGCATTTCTGTTAACATGAATGTGCAGACCGCAGGTTGATGTCTGGTGAGAACGTTCGCCACGCTTTACCGCTTCTTTCATTACTATATGCAAGTCCATTCCGTTCATGTGGTAGTCAAGAGTCATCGGG
>JBJEPA010000262.1:0-3878 GCA_051880995.1 Ruminococcus sp. | reverse complement strand
ATTTTTATACTTTATTATATCCAACTTCATTTAATATATTGTGTATTATGTAAAAAATGCAGATAATATCCCGATAACTATTGAAAATATTACAATGTTGTTATATAATTAAAGTGTCTGAAAACGGATATTTGTTAATATGTCTGAGAACAGATATTTATTTATGCAAATCATTTGAAAGGATGTATAAAATATGGGTTTAAACAAAGTTACTGTTGATGATGTTAATTACGCAGGCAAAAGAGTTCTCTGCCGTTGTGATTTTAATGTACCTCTTAAAGACGGTGTTATCACAAACGACAACAGAATTACTGCTGCTCTGCCAACAATCAAAAAGATTATGAACGACGGCGGCAAGGTTATCCTTTGCTCCCACCTTGGCAAGCCAAAGAACGGTCCTGAGG
The DNA here is from genome assembly GCA_051880995.1 of Ruminococcus sp. GTDB lineage: Bacteria > Bacillota > Clostridia > Oscillospirales > Acutalibacteraceae > Ruminococcoides. Next base: position 3,474 of record JBJEPA010000262.1, on the reverse strand, counting down.
AAAAGTTCTCTCTCGCTCCTGTTGCAGTAAGACTTTCCGAACTTCTTGGCAAGGACGTTGTATTTGCTGCTGACGACGAGGTTGTTGGCGAAAACGCAAAGAAGGCTGTTGCTGAAATGAAGGACGGAGATGTTGTTCTTCTTCAGAACACAAGATTTAGAAAAGAAGAAACAAAGAACCTTGAGCCATTCTCAGAGGAGCTCGCTTCTCTTGCTGACTGCTATGTAATGGACGCTTTCGGTTCTGCTCACAGAGCACACTGCTCAACTGCCGGTGTTACAAACCACATCAAGGACACAGCTGTTGGTTACCTGATGCAGAAGGAAATCGACTATCTTGGAAATGCAGTTGAAACACCTGTAAGACCTTTCGTTGCAATCCTTGGCGGTGCAAAGGTTGCAGACAAGCTGAATGTTATCTCTAACCTCCTTGAAAAGTGCGACACACTTATCATCGGCGGCGGTATGGCTTACACATTCCTTAAGGCTAAGGGTTATGAAGTTGGTCTTTCTCTTGTTGACGACACCAAGATTGACTACTGTAAGGATATGATGGACAAGGCAGAAAAGCTTGGCAAAAAGCTCCTTCTCCCTGTTGATACAACTATCGCTAAGGAATTCCCAAATCCAATCGACGCACCTATCGAAGTACAGGTTGTTCCAGCAACAGAAATTCCTGCTGATATGGAAGGTCTTGACATTGGCACAGAAACACAGAAGCTGTTTGCAGAGGCTGTTAAGTCAGCAAAGACAGTTGTTTGGAACGGACCTATGGGCGTATTTGAAAACCCAACTCTCGCAGCAGGTACTATCTCTGTTGCCAAGGCTCTTGCAGAAACAGACGCAACAACAATCATCGGCGGTGGCGACTCAGCAGCTGCTGTTATCCAGCTTGGTTTTGCCGACAAGATGAGCCACATCTCAACAGGTGGCGGTGCTTCTCTTGAATACTTAGAGGGCAAGGTTCTCCCAGGCATTGATGTAATTGCTGACAAGTAATTAAAGTTTACAATTTAGGGCGGACAGCTGTTCGCCCTAACATTATTACATATGGAATATTATAGGCATTATGCCGTTAGAAAGGAATATTTAAAATGGATAAGAGTAAAAGAAGTGCAGTTATTGCAGGTAACTGGAAAATGAACAAAACTCCAAATGAGGCAAAGGCTCTCCTTAATGAGCTTGCTCCTATGGTTAAGGACGCAGACTGCGAAGTAATCGCTTGCGTACCATTCGTTGACCTTACAGCAGCCCTTGAGGCAACTGAGGGTACAAACATCAAAATCGGTGCAGAGAACTGCCACTGGGAAGAAAGCGGTGCTTTCACAGGCGAAATTTCTCCAAATATGCTTGCTGAAATGGGCGTTCCTTATGTTGTTCTGGGTCACAGTGAAAGAAGACAGTACTTTGGTGAAACAGACGAAACTGTAAACAAGAGAACAAAGGCTGCTCTTGCAGCAGGTCTTAAGCCAATCGTTTGCGTTGGCGAACTCCTCTGGGAGCGTGAGTGCGACATTACAGAGGAAGTTATTGCAAGACAGATTAAGCTTGACCTCTTTGATGTATCTGCAGAAGATGTTAAAAAGACTATCATCGCTTATGAACCGGTTTGGGCTATCGGCACAGGCAAAACTGCTACTGCCGATCAGGCACAGGAAGTTTGCGGATTTATCCGTGCAACTCTTGCAAAGCTTTACGGTCAGGATGTTGCTGATGCTGTTACAATCCAGTACGGCGGTTCTATGAACGCAGGCAACTGCGAAGAGCTCCTTGCAAAGCCTGATGTTGACGGCGGTCTTATCGGCGGTGCTTCCCTTGTAGCAGAAAAGTTCCAGCCTATCGTTGCAGCTGCTTCAAAGTAATTTAAACTATTGCATAAGGATGAATATAATGAAAAAACCTTTAATTTTAATGATTTTGGACGGTTTTGGTATCTCTCTTGATGAGGGCAATGCTATCGTTACAGCCAAAACCCCTAATATCGGCAAAATCTTTGGGGAAAACCCAATCACCAAAATCGGTGCTTCCGGAATGGATGTTGGTCTGCCTGACGGACAGATGGGTAACTCCGAGGTTGGCCACACAAATATAGGCGCCGGCAGAGTAGTTTATCAGGAGCTTACAAGAATTACAAAGTCCATTGAGGACGGTGACTTCTTCGAGAACGAGGCTCTCACAAAGGCTATTGAAAATGCAAAGTCCAACGACTCTTCTCTACACCTTATGGGTCTGCTTTCAAACGGCGGCGTTCACTCCCACAACACTCACCTTTACGGACTGTTAAACCTTGCTAAAAAGGCAGGTCTTACAAAGGTTTATGTACACGCTTTCCTTGACGGACGAGATGTTCCACCTTCATCTGCAAAGGATTTTGTAATTGAATGTGAAGAGGAAATGAAGAAAATCGGCGTGGGCAAAATTGCCACAGTTATGGGCAGATACTACGCTATGGACAGAGATAACCGTTGGGACCGTGTTGAAAAGGCATATTCCGCTATGGTTTACGGCGAGGGCGAAAAGGCTGTTTCTGCTTCCGAGGCTGTTCAGCACTCCTACGACAAGGACATTACAGATGAATTTGTACTTCCAACTGTAATTGAGGGTGGCGACACAATCAAGGAAAATGATTCTGTTGTATTCTTCAACTTCCGTCCTGACAGAGCAAGAGAAATCACAAGGACACTTGTTGACCAGGCTTTTGACGGTTTTGAGAGAAAGAATGGATTTTTCCCACTGACATATATCTGTATGACACAGTACGATGCAACAATGCCAAATGTAGATGTTGCATTTAAGCCTCAGTCACTGGTAAACACCCTTGGGGAGTACATCTCCAACCAGGGTATGACTCAGCTGAGAATTGCCGAAACAGAAAAGTATGCCCATGTAACATTCTTCTTTAACGGTGGTGTTGAGAAGCAGTACGAAAACGAGGATAGAATCCTTGTCAATTCCCCAAAGGTTGCAACATACGATATGCAGCCTGAAATGTCTGCTTATGAGGTATGCGACAAGTGCTGTGACGCTATCAAAAGCGGTAAGTACGATATGATTATCCTCAACTTTGCAAACTGCGATATGGTAGGTCACACAGGGGTATTCCGGGCAGCTGTTGACGCTGTTGAGGCTGTTGATACCTGCGTAGGCAAGGTTGTTGACGCAATTAAGGAAATGGACGGTGTGGCTCTTATCACAGCTGACCATGGTAATGCCGACAAGATGTATGAGGAAGATGGTTCACCATTCACAGCACATACAACTAACCCTGTTCCTTTCTGTGTTGTTAACTATCCTTGTACTCTTCGTGAGGGCGGAAAGCTTGCAGACATTGCACCAACAATGCTGAAGATTCTTGACCTTCCACAGCCAAACGAAATGACAGGTAAGTCTATTATAGAATAAACCCATATTATAAAAGTTAAATGACCCGACCCCCAAAAGTTAGACCTAAAAATCCAACTTTTGGAGGTCGGTA